>NZ_JBFUMY010000017.1:0-59824 GCF_054049135.1 Kitasatospora sp. P5_F3
GAGCTGCGGCCAGTGGCGCGGGCGCCGGCGCGGCGACCGGTGCGGCCACGGGGGCAGCAGCCGGTGCAGCGGGGGCGGGCGCCGCCTGAACAGCAGCAGGGGCAGGGGCAGGGGCGGCAACGGCGGTCGGCGTGGGGCCGACCTGGGTCGCGGCCTGGGTCACTGGAGTCACCTCGGTACCGGGCTTGTAGTCGGCGAAAAAGTCCCACCAGGCTCGGTCAACCGAGTTCGGGTCCTGGAGGTACTGCTGGTAGATCTCGTCGACGAGCCACTCGTTGGGGCCGAAGCCAGTGGTACTTGCCGAGCTGACGGGGGTTTCAGGGTGTGGCGACACGGGGCAAACCGCCCTCTTCCGCTTCCTTTTGGGATGGTGGACAGCGGGGATTAAGGCTACGCCTACGATCACTGATCGCGCAGTCCCCCTGGGCCAGGCGTCGCCCAGATCACAGTGCAGACCCGTAATTTGGCCGAAACTGTGCGTTAGAAAGTTCCAACGGCGGGGAAGCGATCGCCTCCCAGAACGGTGGAAATCCCCTCAAGTAAGGACATTACCGCAGGTCAGTGCAGGCGCGCCGGATCTGCTGGAGCCCCCGCCGCGGGAATGTCCCAGTTCGGTGACAACTCCTGCTCGGACGGTACCCCGCCGGGCAGCGCGACCACGATCCGGCAGCCCCTGGCGGTCTCGGCCACCCCGATCCGGCCGCCGTGCAGATCGACCGCCCAGCGGGCGATGGCCAGGCCGAGGCCGGTGCCGCCGTCGCTGCCCGGGCCCAGCGCGGTGGCGGTGCCGCTGCGGCCGAACCGCTCGAAGACCCGCCCGCGGTCCTGCTCCGGGATGCCGGGGCCCTGGTCCTCCACCTCCAGCAGCAGGGCGCCCGGGTCCTCGCCGGCCGTCGCCCGGACCGTCACCGTGCCACCGGTGGGGGAGTGCTTGCAGGCGTTGTCGACCAGGTTGGCCACCACTTGGTGCAGCCGCTCCGGGTCCGCCACGGCGGCCAGCGCGGGCGGGCGGACCTCCAGAGCCAGCCGTACGTCCTCCCGGCGCCCGTACGCGCCGCCGGCCGTCGCGCCGTCCACGGTGAGGCCGCGCAGCACGCCGTCCAGGAACGGCCTGACCTCGAAGAGGCGGGCGTCCAGCGGCACCACGCCGTCGTCCAGCTTGGACAGGTCGAGCAGGTGGCTGACCAGGCGGCCGAGCCGCTCGGTCTGCTCCAGCGCGGCGCCGAGGGTCCTCGGGTCGGGCTGGACCACGCCGTCCACGACGTTCTCCAGGACGGCGCGCAGGGCGGCGATCGGCGTCCGCAGTTCGTGCGAGACGTTGGCGATCAGCTCTCGGCGGTGCCGGTCGGCGGCCTCCAGGTCGCCGGCCATCTTGTTGAAGGTGGCGGCCAGCTCGCCGATCTCGTCGCGGGAGTTGACGTCGACCCGGCTGCTGTAGTCGCCCTCGGCCATCGCCCGGGCCGCGGCGGTCATGTCGCGCAGTGGCGCGGTCAGGCCGTGGGCGAGGAACTGCATGAAGAGCAGGGAGGCGATCATCGAGAAGATCATGATGATCCGGATCTGGGTCTCGGACCGGATCGCGACCACCACCATCAGGCTGGCCAGGAAGACCGAGACGATCACCAGCAGGGTCAGCTTGCCCTTGATCGACCGGACCGGGTCCAGTGGTCTGATGTCGGCCCAGAGCCGACTGCCGGCCCGGCTGAGCAGGCCGCGGCGGGCCGGATCGACCGCACCTCGTGAGGTGCCGTTGCGTTGCTGTGGAAAGGTCATGTCGCCTCTGCGTCGTCCCCCCGCGAGACTCGCCGGCCGAGCTGACGAAGCGTGGGCCCCCCGGAGGCCCGGCTTCGTACTCGACTAGGAGAGCGGTGCTTCCAGGGCGTACCCGACGCCGTGGACGGTGCGGATCCAACTGGCGCCGATCTTCCGGCGCAGCGCCTTCACGTGGCTGTCCACCGTGCGGGTGCCGGACGCGTCGGTCCAGTCCCAGACCTCGGCGAGCAGCTGCTCACGGGTGAGCACGGCACGCGGCTGGGCGGCCAGGCAGGCCAGCAGGTCGAACTCGGTCGGCGTCAGGTGGACGTCACCACTGCCGATCCGGACCCGGCGCTGCACGTGGTCGATCTCCAGCTCGCCGAACCGCAGGCTGCCCAGAGCCGGCGTACGAGCGGCCTGCTGGGCCCGCTCGACCCGGCGCAGCAGCACGTTCACTCTCGCCGCGAGCTCGCGCATCGAGAACGGCTTGGTCATGTAGTCGTCGGCACCGACCCCGAGGCCGACCAAAAGGTCGGTCTCGTCGTCGCGGGCCGTCAGCATCAGCACCGGCACCGGGCGCTGGGCCTGGATCCGACGGCAGACCTCCAGGCCGTCGAAGCCGGGCAGCATCACGTCCAGCACCACCAGGTCGGGCTGCCAGGTGTGGAAGCCGTCGACCGCGCCGGGGCCGTCGTGCGCCACCGCCACCTTGAATCCCTCGGCACCGAGCCGGGCCGCGATGGACTCCGCGATGGTGGGTTCGTCCTCGACGACGAGCACTCGTCGCTGAGTGCTCACCGCAGTGCTGCTGTTGATGGTCTCTTGCTGAATGTCAGTCACGGTCACGCCACCGCCCCCAGGGCTGCGGCCCGGCTGCCTGTGGGGACAGCGGGGTCCGCTCGTAGTCGTCTTGTTTCCGTCGTGACGGACCTGTGTCAGGCCCGTCGAGGTCACCCGGACCGTCCGCCGAGGTCTCGGGCTCCGAAGGGGCACACGGGTGTGGTCCGTGTACCGCTCGGCTCTGTTCGCAGCGTACGGACACCGCGAGCATCCCGGCAGGTGAACCGGTCACAACCGGCCGGTGGGCCGGTGCCGACCCTGCCGGGGGTGAGGCACGGGGCGATACCTTACCCGGCGAAAATATCGCCCGTAACGGTGCGTATGCCGTCGAAGGGATGGCAGACTCCTCACCACAACGGCTACTTGTCCGTAAGCAAAGGGATGGTCCGGACCAAGGGGTGTGCTGGTTCGAACCAAGTTCACAGCGGATTCACAGAGCGCTCCCAGGACTGCGAAGTACCGTGAGCACGACAAGTCACATGGTGGCACGAGTCGGGTGGTGGGTGGAATGGCAGATCTCCGTTCGCGGTTGCGGAGATTCGTGCCCACGCCCCGCCGCAACCCCCTCGCACTCGGATACCTCGGCGTACTGCTGGCCACCACGCTGTTCGCGCGCTTCGGGGAGCCCGGTCTGGTCGACCGCCTGCAGGCGTTCTCCAGCTCGGACGGTCACAACCTGCTGGACCATCCCGTCCAGGCACTGGTGCTGAGCGGGCTCTGGGTGGCCGGGCCGGTCTGGATGCCGTACTTCTGGGCCTTCGCCCTCACTGTCGCGCCGTTGGAGCGCCGGATCGGCGCCCGGCGCACGATCGGCGTACTGGCCGCCGGGCACGTGCTGGCCACCCTGCTCTCGCAGGCGGCGGTCGGCCTCGCGGTCTCCACCGGCCGGCTCGGCCCCGAGGCGCTGGACAGCGTCGACATCGGCGTCAGTTACGGCGTGCTGGCCAGTTTGGGCGCGCTGGCGGCGGTGCTTCCCGGGCGGGGGCGTCCGGTGCTACTGGCCGGTGCGGTCGCGATGACGGGCTATCAGTTCCTCTCCGAGTCCGAGCTCGTCAGCCGGGTCGGCCACCCGTCCGCGCTGCTGATCGGGGTGGCCGTCGGCCACTGGCTGCGCGGGGGCTCCGACCGGGGTCTGCCGGTGCGGCGGCTGGCCGAGCGGCTGGTCCCCTCACGGGTCTGACTGCAGGTCAGGGCCCCGGCCTGGGCGATCGCTCAGAGCGAACAGGGCGTGGGGAACAATCGGCGTCCGCCAATCCTTAGTCAGGTCGACTCAACTTCACTGACTGGGGAGAGATCATGGCATCGACGTCCACACCGCTCACTCTGCCCGTGCTGCCGCTCGACGACGAGGTGGTCCTGCCCGGCATGGTGGTCCCGCTGGACCTGTCGGACACCGAGGTGCGAGCCGCCGTCGAGGCGGCCAGGTCCGGTGTCGGCGCCGGGGCCAAGCCCCAGGTCCTGCTGGTGCCGAGGCTGGACGGCTCGTACGCCGCCGTCGGCACGCTGGCCACCGTCGAACAGGTCGGCCGGCTGGCCGACGGCGACCCGGCCGCGCTGGTCCGGGCCGTCCGCCGGGTGCGGATCGGCGCCGGGACGACCGGCCCCGGCGCGGCGCTCTGGGTGGAGACCAGCCCGTTCCGCGAGTCCGACCCCGGGCTGCCGGTGGCCGGGCGGGCCGCGGAGCTGGTGAAGGAGTACAAGGCGCTCTCCACCCAGTGGCTGCGCAAGCGCGGCGCCTGGCAGATCGTCGACCGGGTGGCCCAGATCGAGGGCGTCGGCGAGCTCGCCGACAACATCGGCTACGCCCCGTTCGCCACCGCCGAGCAGAAGCTCAAGGTGCTGCTGGAGGCCGACCAGCTGGCCCGGCTCGAGTACGCGCTCACCCTGCTCCGTGACCACCTGGCCGAGGAGGAGGTCAACGACACCATCCGCAAGGACGTCGAGGAGGGCGTGGCCAAGCAGCAGAAGGAGTTCCTGCTGCGCCGTCAGCTGGACGCCGTCCGCAAGGAGCTGGCCGAGCTGAACGGCGACCCGGCCGACGAGGAGGGCGACTACCGGGCCCGGGTCGAGGCGGCGGAGCTGCCCGAGAAGGTCCGCGAGGCGGCGCTCAAGGAGGTCGACAAGCTGGAGCGGTCCTCCGACCAGTCGCCCGAGGGCTCCTGGATCCGCACCTGGCTGGACACCGTGCTCGAACTGCCGTGGAACGAGCGGACCGAGGACGCGTACGACATCGCGGGCGCGCGGGCGGTGCTGGACGCCGACCATGCGGGCCTGAGCGACGTGAAGGACCGGATCGTCGAGTACCTGGCGGTCCGGAAGCGGCGGGCCGACCAGGGCTTGGGCTCGGTCGGCGGACGTCGCGGTGGAGCGGTGCTGGCGCTGGTCGGGCCGCCCGGGGTGGGCAAGACCTCGCTCGGCGAGTCGGTGGCGCGGGCGATGGGGCGCGAGTTCGTCCGGGTGGCGCTCGGCGGCGTCCGCGACGAGGCGGAGATCCGCGGGCACCGGCGGACGTACGTCGGGGCGCTCCCCGGGCGGATCGTCCGGGCGATCAAGGAAGCCGGTTCGATGAACCCGGTGGTGCTGCTGGACGAGATCGACAAGGTCGGCTCCGACTACCGGGGCGACCCGGCGGCCGCCCTGCTCGAGGTGCTCGACCCGGCGCAGAACCACACCTTCCGGGACCACTACCTGGAGGTCGAGCTCGACCTCTCCGACGTGGTCTTCCTCGCCACGGCGAACGTGCTGGAGTCCATCCCCGAGCCGCTGCTCGACCGGATGGAGCTGGTCCGGCTGGACGGTTACACCGAGGACGAGAAGGTCGTCATCGCCCGGGACCACCTGCTGCCGCGTCAGCTGGAGCGGGCCGGGCTGACGGTGGGTGAGGTGTCGGTCGAGGAGAGCGCGCTGCGGCTGCTCGCGGGGGAGTACACCCGGGAGGCCGGCGTCCGGAACCTGGAGCGGTCGATCGCCCGGGTGCTGCGGAAGGTCGCGGCGCAGAGCGAACTCGGGGAGCGCGAGCTGCCCGCCGCGATCGGTCCGGACGAGCTGCGCGCGCTGATCGGGCGCCCGCACCACACCCCCGAGTCGGCCCAGGAGCCCGGCGAGCGCCGCACCGCGGTGCCCGGCGTGGCGACGGGGCTGGCCGTGACCGGTGCCGGCGGGGACGTGCTCTACATCGAGGCCTCGCTGGCGGACGCGGAGACCGGTGCCACCGGGCTGACGCTGACCGGGCAGCTGGGTGACGTGATGAAGGAGTCGGCGCACATCGCGCTCTCCTACCTGCGGTCGCGCGGCGCGGAGTTGGAGCTGCCGGTGACCGGGCTGCGGGAGCGCGGCATCCACCTGCACGTCCCGGCCGGGGCCGTGCCCAAGGACGGGCCGAGTGCGGGCATCACCATGACCACCGCGCTGGCCTCGCTGCTCTCCGGCCGGAAGGTGCGGACGGATGTCGCGATGACGGGTGAGGTGTCGCTGACCGGGCGGGTGCTGCCGATCGGTGGCGTGAAGCAGAAGCTGCTCGCGGCCGACCGGGCCGGGGTCACCACGGTGATCATCCCCAAGCGCAACGAACCCGACCTGGACGACGTTCCGGCGGAGGTGCTGGCGCGGCTGACCGTGCACCCGGTGGCGGATGTCCGGGAGGTGCTGCGGCTGGCGTTGGAGCCCGCGGAGGTGCTGGTGGCTGCGTAGGCAACTGCTCGGCCATGGGAGACCAGGGGCTCGGGGAACGGCGACGAGATCTGGCGTGCGGGTCACTGCGAAAGTGCCTGACCATGCACGCGGGTGTGACCTTGTACGAGGTTGGCGTCGCAGTTCCCCGAGCCCCTGGTGGCTGAGCGCGTGCCAGCTGGTGAGACGGTGGTTGTGTGACGGGCTGTCAGGGCGAGAGCATGGGGTCATGACCCGTCACGCACACCTGAGCCGTCGACTTGATGTCGACCTGGCCCGTGCGTGTTCGGCGATCTGTTGCCGCGCCTGTTGAGCGCGGTGCCTCCTGCCCGGGTGTTTGCCGGGCTGTTTCTCGTCCTGCCGGGCGGAGTGCACCTCTGTGTCCACACTCCTCCGACGGGACTCCCATGCGCCTGCGCACTCGCGCTGCCGTGCTCACCACGGCTGCCCTCCTGCTGACCGCCCTGACCCCGGCGCATGCCGCCGACTCGTACGCCCCGCTGCCGCCCGCCAACCCGTTCGCGGGCCCGGTCGGTACGGCCACCATGCACGGGGACACCGGTTCGTCCGACGCGACCCCGCTGCCGGGGCCGGGTGCGGGCAGCATCCGTTCGCACCGGACGGCGTTGGCCTCCGCCTGCCCGACCGTGCTGGTCGGGGCCGACGGCTATCCGGTCGCGCTCTGCACGGAGATCTTCGGGCTGGCCCCGACCGTGCATCTGCTCGATCCGGCGACCGGTGAATCGGTGGCCGAACTGACCCTGGCCAAGGGCTCGTTGCTCGGCGGGGTGTACGCCTACCTGGACCACCGGGACCGGCTGGTCGCGGTGGACGGCAACCGGGAGCTGCTGCGGATCGGGCACCGGCGTACGGCCGCCGGCGGCTGGGAGCTGTACGTCGACTCCCGGCTGCCGCTCGCGGGGGCGGTCCCGGACGGGGACGCCGTCACGGGGCTGTCGCCGGACTGGCAGGGCCGGGTCTGGTTCGCCACCGGTGCCGGGGTGGTCGGCACCGCCGACGACCGGACCGGCCTGGTCCGGACGCTCGCGCTGCCGGCCGGTGAGCGGGTGGCCAACTCGATCTCCACCGCCCCGGCGGGGACGGCCGTGGCCACCACGCACGCCACCTACCTGCTGACCGCCGGAGCGGACGGCACGCCGCAGGTGAGCTGGCGTCAGCCGTACGACCGGGGCCCGGGCCGGAAGCCGGGGCAGCTGAGCTGGGGCACCGGTTCGACCCCCACCTTCTTCGGGCCCGGCACCGGCACCGACTACCTGACCGTGGTGGACAATGCCGCGCCCACGGTGAACCTGCTGGTCTACCGGGTCGGCAGCGGGGAGCAGGTCTGCTCGGTGCCGGTGCTCAGGGCGGGCGGCAGCGGCAGCGAGAACTCGCCGGTGGCGGTCGGGAACGCGGTCTTCGTGGCCAGTACCTACGGCTACCCGTACCCGAAGCTGCCGGAGGACGCGGGGCCGAGCGTGCCCTCCTCGGACAGCTACCGGGGCGGGCTGAGCCGGGTGGACGTCAGGGCGGACGGGTCGGGCTGCGACCTGAAGTGGGACAACCGGACCAGGTCGGCCGCGGTGCCGAGGCTGTCCACCGCGGACGGGCTGCTCCGGACGGTGCTGCGCAACCCGGTGATCCCGGGCACCGACAGCACCTCGGCGGTGGACCCGTACTCGTACGCCGAGATCGACCCGGCCACCGGCCGGACGGTGCGGACGGCCTATCTCGGGGCCGGCTTCATCTTCGACACGCTGCAGATGGTGGGCAGTATCGCGCCGGGGCGGGTGGTGCTGCAGGGCACCACGACGGGCGTGCTGCGGATCACGGCGGGCTAGGGTCTGTCGGGAGCCGAATCGGATATACCCGTGCGAAACTGCCGAAATGCCGTCACCTACTCAACGGGTGCTGTCCCGAGTCCCGCATCGGCTCCGGCCGTTCCTGGTCCGGCACCGCAAGCTGGTGAAGTTCCTGCTGGTGGGCGGGACGTGTTTCCTGCTCACGACGGTCCTCAACTTCGGGCTGCGGCACACCGTCCTCGCGGCGAAGCCGGTGGTCGCGCTGACCGTCGCGACCGTGGTGGCGACGGCGGTCTCGTACGTGCTGAACCGGCAGTGGTCGTTCCGGGCGCACGGGCGGCAGCGTGAGGCGGTGCTGTACCTGGTGGTCAGCGGGCTGGCCGTGCTGGTGAACGATGCGCCGCTGGTGGTCTCCCGCTATCTGCTGGACCTGCGGGAGCCGCATGTCACCGCGTTCGCCGAGGAGGCTGCCGACTTCTTCAGCGGGATGATCGTCGGGACGTTCCTGGCGATGCTGTTCCGGTACTGGGCGATGAACCGGTGGGTCTTCACCCACCGGGCCGATCTGCTGCCCACCGGCCGGCCCCGGGCGGAGGCCGGCCGGTGACGGGAGGTCAGAGTCATGGGGTCTGTCTGACCATTCCCGTCGGGTCCGGCCCGCCCGGCACGCACGCTCGACGCACGGCCGAAACACCCAAGTAGCTCCGCTGAGGGCGCCCCGGCCGCACGCCGATCGCACGCACCGAACGACCCGGCCTGATCCGACGCGAATGGTCAGACAGACCCCATCAGGTGGTCCAGCGCGAGCTGGTCGAGCAGCTCGAAGCCCATGCCCCGGCGGCCCGCCGCCACCGGGTCGAAGTCCTCGAAGGCGGCCCGGTCGGCGAGCAGTCCGGCCAGGCCGTCCTCGGCGGTCGGCCGGGCCAGCTGGTCCAGCCGGGAGGCGGTCAGGGCGGCCCGGACGGCGGGGTCGGACCGGAAGGCCAGCGCCTTCTGCTTGAGCGCCAGGTAGTTGCGCATGCAGGCGGCGGCGGAGACCCAGACACCGTCGAAGTCCTCGGTGCGCGGCGGCTTGAAGTCGAAGTGCCGGGGGCCGTCGTAGCCCGCGCTCTCCAGCAGGTCCACCAGCCAGAACGCCTGGCGCAGGTCGCCCGCGCCGAAGCGCAGGTCCTGGTCGTACTTGATGCCGGACTGGCCGTTCAGGTCGATGTGGAAGAGCTTGCCGTGCCACAGCGCCTGGGCGATGCCGTGGGGGAAGTTCAGCCCGGCCATCTGCTCGTGGCCGACCTCCGGGTTGAGGCCGACGCGGTCCGCGTACTCCAGCTCGTTGATGAAGGCCAGCGCGTGGCCGATGGTGGGCAGCAGGATGTCGCCGCGCGGCTCGTTCGGCTTGGGCTCGATCGCGAACCGAATGTCGTACCCCTGCTCGGTGACGTACTCGCCGAGCAGGTCGAACGCCTCCTTCAGCCGGTCCAGCGCGACCCGGACGTCCTTGGCTGCGCCGTGCTCGGAGCCCTCCCGGCCGCCCCAGGCGACATAGGTGGTGGCGCCGAGCTCGGCCGCGAGGTCGATGTTGCGGAGGGTCTTGCGCAGCGCGTACCGGCGCACGTCGCGGTCGTTGGCGGTGAACGCGCCGTCCTTGAAGACCGGGTGCGAGAACAGGTTGGTGGTGGCCATCGGGACCTTCAGCCCGGTGGCGTCCAGCGCCTGCCGGAACCGCTTCACCGCCGTGTCCCGCTCGCCCTCGGCCGCACCGAACGGGATCAGGTCGTCGTCGTGGAAGGTCACGCCGTACGCGCCCAGTTCGGCCAGGCGGTGGACGGTCTCCACCGGGTCCAGGGCCGGGCGGGTGGCGTCGCCGAACGGGTCGCGGCCCTGCCAGCCGACGGTCCACAGACCGAAGGTGAACTTGTCCGAGGGGGTGGGGGTCAGGGTGCTCAAGGCGGCCTCTCCTCTATTCGTCATGGCAGAAAACAAACTAGTATCCGGGCGCGCCGTCGGGAAGAGGCGGCGGAGGACGAAGAAGGGCGGGCGGCATGGCGGCACGGCAGATCGTGATCGGAATCGACAGCTCCACCCAGGCGACCAAGGCGCTGGCCGTGGATGTCGGGACCGGTGAGGTGCTGGGCGAGGGCCGGGCCCCGCACAGCGTTCAGGGCACCGGCGGCGCTCGGGAGAGCGACCCGGAGCAGTGGTGGCAGGCCCTGTGCGCGGCGGTGGCCGCAACCGGCCAGGCGGGCCGGGCCGACGCCGTCTCGGTGGCGGGCCAGCAGCACGGGCTGGTCGCTCTCGACGCGGCGGGCTCCGCGGTACACCCCGCGCTGCTCTGGAACGACACCCGGTCGGCTCCCGAAGCGGCCGCGCTGGTCCGGGAGTTGGGGCGGGAGGAGTGGGCCCGGCGGGTCGGCAGTGTGCCGGGTGCCTCCTTCACGGTCGCCAAGTGGGCCTGGCTGCGCGCTCAGGGGCCGACCGCTCGGGTCGCTGCGGTACGGCTGCCGCACGAGTACCTCACGGAACGGCTCACGGGGCAGGCTGTCTCGGAGCCTTCGGACGCCTCGGGGACGGGGTGGTGGGGGCCGTCGGGGTACGAGGCCGAGATCCTCGAACTCGTCGGGCTGCCGGTCGAGTTCCTGCCCCCGGCCGCACTGTTCAAGGAGGCGGCGAACGGCGCGGAGATCCCGAGGTCCCTGGCGGGCCTTCGGACGGGGACGTCGGTGGCGGTCGGGGCCGGGGACAATGCGGCGGCCGCGGTGGGACTTGGGCTGATGCCCGGTCAGCCGGTGGTCTCGCTCGGGACCTCCGGGACCGCCTATGCGCTCACCCGGGGCCGCCCCGCCGACCCGACCGGTGTGGTTGCGGGGTTCGCGGCGGCGGACGGCGCCCACTGGCTGCCGCTCGCCTGCACGCTCAACTGCACCCTGGCCGTGGACCGCCTGGCCACCCTGCTCGGCCGGGACCGGGAGGCCGTCGAACCCGGCGGCAGCGCCGTCGTCCTGCCGTTCCTGGACGGTGAGCGCACGCCCGATCTCCCGTACGCCTCCGGCCTGTTGCACGGCCTTCGCCACGACACCACCGCCGGCCAGCTGCTCCAGGCCGGGTACGACGGCGCCGCGTACGCCCTGCTGACCGCGCTCGACCAGGTCCTGGCGGCCGGGGCCGAACCGCCCTCCGACGCGCCCCTGTTGCTGATCGGCGGCGGCGCCCGGGGCCGGGCCTGGCAGCAGACCGTCCGCCGCCTCTCCGGCCGGCCGGTCCAACTCCCGGCCGCCACCGAGCTGGTGGCGCTCGGCGCCGCCGCCCAGGCCGCCGCCCTGCTGACCGGCGAGGAGCCGGCCGCCGTCGCCCGCCGCTGGCGGACCTCGGCCGGCCCGGTCCTCGACCCCGTCCCGCGGGACCAGGCCACGCTGGACCGGATCGGTGCGACCTTGGCGGCCGCCGGGGGGTTGCTCGGGGCGTGAGCGTACGGGCCGTTACGCTGCCGGAACTGGCACGGGGCCAGCACGAACAGGAGGTGGGCCGGTGCGGGCCGGACCGGCGAGTCAGCAGGGGATGCGCTGGGCCAACCTGGCCCTGGTGCTCGGGGAGATCGCGGCCGGGCCGTGCTCCCGCGCGGCGGTGGCCGGTGCCACCGGGCTGACCAGGGCGGCGGTCTCCTCGTTGGTCGAGGAGCTGTTGGCGGCCGGGCTGCTGGCCGAGGCCGGGCCCACCGCGCCGAACGGCCGGGTCGGGCGGCCCGGCAGCGAGCTGACGCTCAGTCCGGACGGGCCGGCCGGGATCGGCGGCGAGATCGGGGTCGAGCACCTGGCCGCGTGCGTGGTCGATCTCCGTGGCGAGGTGCGGAGTTGGCACCGGCTGGAGATCGGCAACCGGGGCCGTACCCCGGCCGCCGTGCTGGCCGACCTGGCCGAACTGATCCGCCGGGCCGCCACCGAGGCCGGACTGCGGCCCGCCGGACTCACGCTGGCCGTGCCCGGGCTGGTCGGTGCGGCGAGCGGGGTGATCGCGGGCGCGGCCAACCTGGGGTGGAGCGATGTGCCCGCCGCCGCCGAACTGCGCTCCGCACTCCGGGCAGCCGGGGCCGCCGAGTTGGCGGCCCTGCCGATCGGCGTCGACAACGAGGCCAACCTGGGCGGCCTGGCCGAACTCTGGCTGGCGGGTCGCCCCGACGACTTCTGCCACCTCTCGGCCGAGGCCGGGATCGGCTCGGCGATCGTGATCGGCGGTCAACTGCTGCGCGGCGCCCGGGGCTTCGCGGGCGAACTGGGCCACCTGACGGTCTGGCCGGACGGCCCGCCCTGCGCCTGCGGCTCCCGGGGCTGCCTGGAGCAGTACGCCGGCGAGACCGCCGTCCTGCGGGCGGCCGGCCTGGAGGGCATCCGGGGCGACTGGGTCGCCCTGCTCGCCGAACGGGCGGCCGCCGGGGATCCGGAGGTGCTGGCCGCCCTGGCGGGCGCCGGATCGGCGCTCGGCATCGCGGTGGCGGGGGCGGTGAACCTGCTCGACCCGCAGGCCGTGGTGCTCGGTGGCGGCTACGCCGAGCTGGGCGACTGGCTGCTCCCCAGCATGCGAGCCGAACTCACCGCCCGGGTCACCGTCCGCCCCTGGGACGAGAGTTGGCTCTCCGTCTCCCCGCTCGGCCGCCGGGGCCCGCTGCTCGGCGCCGCAGTCGGCGTGGTCCGCCGCATCATCGCCGACCCGGGCGCTTACGCGGGCGCCTGAGCCTTTTGGCAGGGGCTCGGGCATCTACGGTCAGGGGCTCGGGGAACTGCGACGCCAGCCTCGAAAAGGGTCACTCGTGCGTAACTGGCCGGGCACTTTGCCTGTGACCCCGGCGCCAGATCTCCTCGCAGTTCCCCGAGCCCCTGGTGCAACTCAGCCGTGTGTTGAAACGTGCTCGCGCCCGTAGCGGGGCCGCCGGATCACCGCTGCCATGGTGACGCCCACGCCGATGACCGCCCAGACGGCCAGTACGAGCAGTGGGACCAGGATGTTGGTCGCCCCGAAGTACGCGATGGAGCGGGCCACTTCGGTGCCGGCCCCGTTCGGGATCCAGGAGCCGATCGCCCGCCAGAACGCGGGCATCATCGGCGGCGGGAACACTCCGCCCGCACTCGGGTTGCCGAGCACCACGAAGATCAGCACCGCCAGCCCGATCCCGACCACGTCGAAGAGGCACTGCAACGCCATGGTGGTCGCCCCGACCGCGAACACCACCAGACTGCCGAGTCCGATCAGCCCCCAGCTGGAACCGGGCAGCGCGCCCAGGACGGGACCGATGATGATCGTGCCGCCGATCCCCGCCGCGACGGAGTAGAGCGCCAGCGCGCCGAGCCGGATCACGGCGCGGCTCGGGTTGGCGGGCCGGGAGCCCGCGCTGATGCCGAGGATAGAGGCGACCAGGTAGCCGCCGACGCACCAGCCGACCACCAGATAGAAGGAGGACAGGCCCTCCGCGTCGCCCTTCGCGAGCGGTACGACGTCCTCGACCACGACCGTCCGCCCCTGGCTCTTGTCGACGGCGGTGACGATGGTCTCGGCGGCCGTCGCGGCGGCCGGGCCACGGGCGTCGGCGACCAGCAGGGTGTCCTGGGTGCCCGTCGGGTCGAACAGCCAGGCGGCGTAGATCTTCTGGTCCTTGATCCTGGCGACGGCGTCCTCGCGGTCGGTCGCGGTGGTGGCGCGGACCGCGTCGTCCGGTACGGACTCCAGGGCGCCGACCAGCTTGGGGCTCACCTGGGGTGGGGCGACCACGGCGATCGACAGCTCGTGCGGGGTCGGGTGGTGCAGGGCGCCCACGTACGAGGTGATGAACCCGAGCTGCAGCAGCAGCACCGCGATCACCAACAGGGCGGCGCGCGGGGTGACCGCGTCCTTGAGTTCCGCGAGGAATCCCTGGCGGCCCGGGTCGGCCATCGAAGCTCTCCTTAGAACACAAACAAGGGCAAAATGGATACTTCATATCATGAAACAGTTGTCGATCACCGGAGGCTCGGCTGCGGGATACTGGCGCCATGACTGAGCGGGCAGCTGACCACCGGACCGCCGAGCAGGCGTTGATCGCCGTGGAGCGCGAGGTCTCGGTGCTGTTCCGGCGCGGGCGGGCGCGGGCGGCCGAGATGTCCCGGCAGGTGCACCCGGCGCTGGAGGGCGTGGCGTACAGCATGCTCGGCTTCATCCAGGAGCGCGGACAGGTCCGGCTGACCGACATCGGCCTGCACTTCGGGGTGGGCAAGGCCACCATCAGCCGGCAGGTGAAGGTGCTGGAGGAGCTGGAGCTGGTCACCCGGGAGACCGATCCGCTGGACCGGCGCTCCTCGCTGGTCTCGCTCACCCCGGACGGCGAGGCCCGCTACCTGGCCGCCCGGAGCGGTCGGCTGGGCCGGTTCCGGGACATGCTGGGCAGCTGGGACAGCGCCGACGTGGCCCAACTCGCCGATCTTCTCCAGCGGTTCAACGACGCGATCGGTGAACCCAAGCCGAGCTGAGGTCTCGCCCTGATTGTTGCCTATGTCAACCATCTCGTCCTATGGTTGCTGAAGGCAACAAAAATCCAGGCCGAAGGACCCGCATGACCACAACTTCAGACCCCGCCCCGATGACCCACCGTCAGGTCCTCGAAGCCCTCTCCGGGCTGCTGCTCGGCCTCTTCGTGGCGGTGCTCTCCTCGACCGTCGTCGCCAACGCGCTGCCGCACATCCTGACCGACCTGCACGGCGGCCAGACCGCGTACACCTGGGTGGTCACCGCCGCGCTGCTCTCGCTCACTGCGGCCACCCCGATCTGGGGCAAGCTCTCGGACCTGGTCAGCAAGAAGCTGCTGGTGCAGATCGCCCTGGTGATCTACATCGTCTCCTCCGCGCTGGCCGGGCTCTCCCAGAACACCGGCCAGCTGATCGCCTGCCGGGTGCTCCAGGGCATCGGGGCGGGCGGCGTCACCGCGCTGGCCCAGATCTGCCTGGCCGCGATGGTGCCGCCGCGCGAACGCGGCCGGTACAGCGGCTACTTCGGGGCGGTCTTCGCGCTGGCCACCATCGGCGGGCCGCTGATCGGCGGGGTGGTGGTGGACACCAGCTGGCTCGGCTGGCGGTGGTGCTTCTACCTCGGCATCCCGTTCTCGCTGGTCGCCATCGTGGTGCTGCAGCGGACCCTGCGGCTGCCGGTGGTGCGCCGCAAGGTGGAGATCGACTACCTCGGCGCGGTGCTGATCACCGCCTCGGTCAGCCTGCTGATGATCTGGATCTCACTGGCCGGCGACAGCTACCCGTGGCTCTCCTGGCAGACCGCGGTGATGGTCGGCGGCGGACTCGCGTTGGCCGTGCTCTTCGTGCTCGCCGAGCGCCGGGCGGCCGAACCGATCGTCCCGCTCGACCTGTTCCGCCACCGCACTGTGACGCTGGCCGCGATCGCCAGCGTGCTGGTCGGCGTCGGGATGTACGGCGCGACCACCTTCCTCAGCCAGTACTTCCAGCTGGCCCGGCGGGAGTCGCCGACCATGGCCGGGCTGCTCACCCTGCCGATGATCCTCGGCCTGGCGGTCTCCTCCACCGTCGCGGGCCGGCTGATCACCCGGTACGGCCGCTGGAAGGCGTACCTGGTGGCCGGTACGGGCCTGCTCGCGGTCGGCTTCACCCTGCTCGGCACGGTCAGGGACGACACCCCGTACGCGCTGCTGGCGGTGGCCATGGCGGTCACCGGAGTCGGCCTCGGGCTGACCATGCAGAACCTGGTGCTGGCCGTGCAGAACACCGTGCCCCGGCACGAACTCGGCACTGCCAGCTCGACGGTGACCTTCTTCCGGACAATGGGCGGGGCGATGGGCGTCTCCGCGCTCGGCGCGCTGCTCTCGCACCAGGTCACCCGGCACCTGACGGACAGTCTGGCCGCCGCCCACCTGCCGACCGCCGCGGCCGGTGGCGGCATCCCGGACCTGAAGACGCTGCCCGCCCAGGTGGTCCCGATGGTCACCGACGCCTTCGGCCACGGCGTCGCCACGGTCTTCCTGATCGCCGCGCCGCTCGCGCTGCTGGCCTTCCTGGTGGTGCTGCTGATCCGCGAGGTGCCACTGCGCACCACCCAGGACGACGCCCCGGCCGAGCAGCCGCGCGAACTCGCCCTGGACTGAGAGCAGAGACGCCGCTGCCCTCCCCGTTGGCGGACGGGGAGGGCAGCGGCTTACGTACGTGGCGTCAGCCGGCGATCAGGAAGAGGCCGTAGCCGACCACCGAGGCGCAGGCGGCGAAGCAGACCGAGGCTCCGGCCAGTGCGAGGTTGGCGGTGCCCGCTCCGGCGGTGCCGGTCGCGGCGGCCTCCTGGGCGGCCTCGCGTCGCGACAGGGCCAGGATGCCGAGCGCGAAGACGGTGACGGTGGCGACGGTGACCACGAAGCTGACGCCGGCGGTCTCGGCCAGGGCGGCCCACTTGATGCTCATGCTCATGAGAGGAAGCCTTCCGGGCTCAGGCCGCGACGGTGGTCGAGGCGGGGGTGGGGACCGGGGCCTGCGGGACCTCGACCGGGGTGACGTCGCTGTCGTTGACGTTGTCGGCGTGCACCGGCTGGCGGCGGGAGAGCATCCACATCGCGCCGGAGCCGATCACCAGCGCGGCGCCGACCAGCAGGACGCCCCAGGTGCCCTGGTCCGCGACGAAGGCGGCCAGACCGGCCACGGTGGCGGCGGCGGGCAGCGTCAGGCCCCAGGTGTAGAGCATCCGGCGGGCCATGCTCCAGTGCACCTGGGCCTTCGGGCCGCCGAGGCCGGCGCCCATGATGCCGCCCGAGCAGACCTGGGTGGTCGACAGGCCGTAGCCCATGTGCGACGAGGTGAGGATCACGGTGGCGGCCGCGGCCTCGGAGGAGAAGCCCTGCGGGGGCTGGATGTCGGTGAGGCCCTTGCCCATCGAGCGGATGATCCGCCAGCCGCCCATGTAGGTGCCGATCGCGATCGCCGCACCGGCGCTGACGATGACCCAGGTGGGGGGCAGTGCGCCCTTGGGCAGGGCGCCGACCGAGACCAGGGTCAGGGTGATGATGCCCATCGTCTTCTGGGCGTCGTTGGTGCCGTGGGCGAGCGAGATCAGGGAGGCCGAGAAGATCTGGCCGGTCTTGAAACCCTTGTTGGTGGTGGTCTCGCGGCCGCCGCGGGTGATCCGGTACGCCAGCTTGGTCGCTCCCCAGGCGGCCAGGCCGGCCACGATCGGGGAGGCCACGGCGGGGATCAGGATCTTGGACACGACGACGCCGAAGTTCACGCCGTTCAGCCCGACCCCGACCACGGTGGCGCCGATCAGGCCGCCGTACAGCGCGTGCGAGGAGCTGGAGGGCAGACCCCTCAGCCAGGTCAGCAGGTTCCACAGGATCGCGCCGACCAGGGCGGCGAAGATGATCGAGGGCTGGAGGCCGACCTTCTCGTTGACGATGCCGCCGGAGATCGTGGTGGCGACCTTCACAGAAAGGAAGGCTCCGGCGAAGTTGAGGACCGCAGCGATGGTGACCGCGACCTTCGGTCGGAGGGCTCCCGTGGCGATGGAGGTGGCCATCGCGTTGGCGGTGTCGTGGAAGCCGTTGGTGAAGTCGAAGGCGAGCGCCGTGATGATCACAACGGCCACCAGGAACGTGATGTGTTCCATAACCCAAACAATCGTCGTAGTTGTCGGACTGACGCTGGTGTCACCGGCGACGGTAGGGAGGGTTGGTGAACGGAAGGTGAACTGAGGCGGGAGCTGTGGTTCCGAGAGTGTCGCCAAGGTTGCCGGTACGCTTCAGAATCATGGAGGCGGGGCCGCTGACCAGGCGATTTGATAGGGAAGGTCCGGTTTGGTGATGGTTTGTTGAGAGCTGTCTCACATCCAACCTGAACCGGAGCTGAGAATTCATCAGGCTGCCCGGTAACCCTCTGTCTTGAGCCGGGGGGAGCGTGGCAGGATCGAGGACGAATTGCCAGGCCGGACGGCTTGGCAGGGGTCGGGACCTACGGGGAGGGGCGAGCTGATGCGCGCTGGGGTGCGGACGACGGAGAACGGCGTGCGGCCCTGGGTGCGAGCCGCCCTGCGCTGCGGGGCGGTGCTGGCGCTGGCCTCGCTCGCGTTCGGCACGGCGGGCACGGCGTTCGCCGCCCCCTCGCCGCCCGTCTCGGTCGCCCCCGGGGCGGACCCGCTGGCCCAGGCCAAGGCCACCCTCGGCCCGATGCTGGACCGGCTGCACGAGCTGTACCGGGAGGCCGAGGCGGCCACCGAGCAGTACAACGGGACGGTCGCCAAGCTCGCCACCCAGCAGACCAACGTCACCGACCTGAAGGCCCGGCTGGAGCGTCAGCAGACCGCCGTGGACGCCGGCAGTGACCTGGCCTCCCAGCTGGCCGCCGCCCAGTACCGGAACGGCAACACGTCCGACCTCGCCGAGCTGCTGCTCACCGACTCTCCGTACGAAGCGGTGGTGGTGGCCGAGCTGCTGAACGCCGCGAGCCACTCGCAGAGCGAGTTCCTGGACCGGCTGAAGGGCGACCGGGCCACCCTGACGGTGCTTCAGCAGCTGGCCGAGGCGACCCTCGCGCAGGCCCAGGCGCTGGCCGTCCAGCAGGAGGCCGCCAAGGCCGACGTGGCGCGGCGGCTGACCGAGGTCGAGCAGATGGTCAGCTCGCTCACCGGGGCCCAGCGCAGTGAGCTGGAGCTGCTGGAGAAGACCCGGGCGAACGAGGCGCAGCTGGCCTTCCTCGCCTCGGGTGCGCTGGGCAAGGGGGAGCGCACGCCTTCGCAGGCCGGGCGCAAGGCGGTCGCCTTCGCGCTGGGCCAGCTCGGCAAGGACTACCTCTGGGGCGGCACCGGGCCGGACAGGTTCGACTGCTCCGGGCTCACCTCGCAGGCCTGGCTGGCCGCCGGGGTGAACATCCCCCGGGTCAGCCAGGACCAGTGGTCCGAGCTGGCCAAGGTGCCGCTGAACCAGCTCCGCCCCGGCGACCTGGTGGTCTACTACGCCGGTGCGACCCACATCGCGATGTACATCGGCGGCGGCCTGGTGGTGCAGGCGCCGCGTACCGGTGCGGTGATCAAGGTCTCGCCGATCGGCGCGATGCCGATCCTCGGCGCGGTCCGGCCCGACCCGCAGTCGGTGTCGGACGAGCCGGGCGGCAGCTGGACGGTGCCCGAGCTGCCCAAGGGCGCGGACGCGGTGACGCCGATTCAGCCGGCCAAGCCGGAGAACCTGCCGACGCCGCCGGTCACCGCCCCGCCGACCACCCCGACCGCGCCGCCGGTCACCACCTCGCCCACCGGCACGCCGCCGGTCACCCCGTCGCCCACCGACACGCCGTCCGGTACGTCCTCCCCGAGCACGGGGACGGGGACGCCCTCGGGCTCCACCTCGCCGACGGATCCGCCGACCGGTACGGAGTCGGCCTCCGCGTCCGCCTCCGTCTCCGTGTCGACGAACCCGAAGGACAACGAGGGTTCTCCGAGCACGACCGGCTGACCGGGGCGCCCGGCGGGGCCGCGGCGGTCACGCCGGTGCGGCCTCGGCCTCGGGCCCGGCGCGCTTGATCAGCATCTCGGGGCGGCCGGTGACGATCAGCCAGGCCGGCAGAGCCGCGACACAGAGCAGCGGCAGCAGCGTCAGGTCGGGCACGATGACCGCGGCGGTGAACAGGCTGAGCCAGCCCTGCCGGGTGACCGCGAGCAGTACGCCCAGGATCGCGCAGGCCACCGCGAGCGCCGGTGGCACCGAGGGGATCAGCGTGCTGACCGCGAAGCCGAGCGCCGCCCCGGCGAAGACGGACGGGAAGATCCGGCCGCCCCGGAAGCCGGAGCCGGCTGCGATCACCACCGCGACCAGCTTCAGCAGCGCCATCCCGAACAGCTCCCAGAACCCGTAGTGCGTGTAGTCCAGGGCCAGGTCCTTGACCTGGTCCAGGCCCTTGAACAGGGTGAGCTCGCCGCCGAGGGCACCCAGGGCGCCGAGCACCAGCCCGCCGACGGTGAGCATCGCGACCGGGTGCGGGATCTGCTGGAACGTCCGGTACACCAGGGGGAAGGCGTACACCGCCGCCAGGCCGATCAGGGCTCCGACGGCACCGACCAGCAGCGCCCACGCCACGTCGACCACCCGGGCGCCCGGGAAGCCGGGCACCTTGACCACGAAGTCGTTGCCGACCAGCAGCAGCGTGGTCATCGAGCCGGTGACGGCGGCGATCAGCGGGGCGAACAGCCGGTCCCAGAGCGCACCGGGACCGGGCATCTCGGAGAGGATCAGCGCCGCCGCGAGCGGGGTGCCGAAGAGCGCGCCGATGGTGCCGGCGGCGGCCAGTGCGATCCAGAGCACCGGGCCGGACGAGGGCATGAAGCGCCGTCCGAGCCAGTACGCCAGTGCGATGTTGACCATCGTGATCGGATTCTCCGGCCCCAGGCTGACGCCCCCGGCCAGGCTCAGGATGGTGGCCACGATCAGCCCGGGCAGCACGTACGGCGACACCGGCGGGCCGACCAGGTCGGTAGTGGCCGGGTCGGGCCCGGCGTGGCCGGGCGCCTGCCACACCGTCAGGCCGACGGCGGCGCCGGTGACGGTGAGGATCAGGATGATCCACCAGGGGTTGAAGCCGTCGATGTCCAGGCCGTCCGGGATGATGTCCCAGAGCAGGTTCTCCAGTCGCCCGGCCACCGAGCTGACCGCGATCAGCGTGAGGCTGGCGCCGAAGCCGGTGATGATCGCCGGAGCGATCAGCGGAATCAGCCGGGCGGCCGGAGTGGGCGGTCCCTTGGTGAGGTCGCCCGGGCCGTCCGGGGCCCCCGGGTCGGCACTGTCGGGCTGCGGGACGGTGTCGGCCATGGCGCGGGTTACCTCCGGCAGTGGGGGTGAGCTGATGTCAGATTAGGTGCGAATCAGACAAATCAGTCACTCGTGGCCGGAGTGTCGGCCGACGGACCTGACGGTCAGTCGGTGCTGTCGGGCTCGAACCGGATCAGCACCGCCTTGGAGGTCGGGGTGTTGCTGATCTCGGCGGTGGAGTCCAGCGGCACCAGCACGTTGGTCTCCGGGTAGTACGCGGCCGCCCCGCCCCGGGCCACCGGGTAGTGCACCACCTGGAAGTGCGGCGCCCGGCGTTCGCTGCCGTCCACCCACTCGCTGACCAGGTCGACGTAGCCGCCCTCGGTCAGGCCCAGTTCGGCGGCGTCGGCCGGGTTGACCATGACCACCCGGCGGCCGCCGGTGATGCCCCGGTAGCGGTCGTCCAGGCCGTAGATGGTGGTGTTGTACTGGTCGTGCGAGCGCAGCGTCTGGAGCAGCAGCCGCCCGGCGGGGACCTCGGGGGCGGTCAGCGGGTTGACCGTGAAGTTGGCCTTGCCGGTGGCGGTCGGGAAGGTCCGGCTGTCGCGCGGACCGTGCGGCAGGGCGAAGCCGCCGGGGCGGCGGACCTTGGCGTTGAAGTCCTCGAAGCCGGGCACCACCCGGGAGATCCGGTCCCGGACGGTGTCGTACGACTCGGCGAACTGCTCCCACGGCACGTCGTTGGCCTCGCCGAGCGCGGCCCGGGCGAGCCGGCAGACGATGGCCACCTCGGAGAGCAGCTGCTCGGACGGGGGCCGGAGGCCACCGCGCGAGGAGTGCACGATGCCCATCGAGTCCTCGACGCTGACGAACTGGGCGCCGGCGGCGGTCCAGTCCCGGTCGGTCCGGCCCAGGGTGGGCAGGATCAGTGCCCGGGCGCCGGTGATCACATGCGAGCGGTTCAGCTTGGTGGAGACGTGCACGGTCAGCGCGCAGCGGCGCATCGCGGCCTCGGTCACCTCGGTGTCCGGGGTGGCCGCGACGAAGTTGCCGCCCATCGCGAAGAAGACCTTCACCTTGCCGTCGCGCATCGCCCGGATGGTGTCGACCGAGTCCAGCCCGTGGTCACGCGGCGGCTCGAAGCCGAACTCCTTGCCCAGCGCGTCCAGGAAGGCCGGTGCGGGTCGCTCGAAGATGCCCATCGTGCGGTCGCCCTGAACGTTGCTGTGCCCGCGCACCGGGCAGACGCCCGCGCCCGGGCGGCCGACGTTGCCGCGCAGCAGCAGGAAGTTGACCACCTCGCGGATGGTCGGCACCGAGTGCTTGTGCTGGGTCAGGCCCATCGCCCAGCAGACGATCACCTTCTGCGAGGAGAGGGTGAGTTCGGCCAGCTGCTCGATCTGCTCCCACGGCAGGCCGGTGGCGGCGAGCACCTCCGCCCGGCTGGTGGCGGCCGCCTCGGCGGCGAACTCCTCGAAGCCCAGGCAGTGTTCGGCGACGAACTCGTGGTCGACGCCGTCCTTCGCGTTCAGGATCAGCTGGTTCAGCGCCCGGAACAGCGCGAGGTCGCCACCGAGCCTGATCTGCAGGAACAGGTCGGTCAGCTTGGTGCCGACCCCGGCCAGGCCACGGGCGTTCTGCGGGTTCTTGAACCGCTCGAGACCGGCCTCGGGCAGCGGGTTGACGCTGACGATCTTCGCGCCCGCCCGCTTGGCCCGCTCCAGCGCGGAGAGCATCCGGGGGTGGTTGGTGCCCGGGTTCTGCCCGGCCACGATGATCAGGTCGGCCTGGTACAGGTCCTTCAGGCTGACGCTGCCCTTGCCGACCCCGAGGGTCTCCACCAGCGCCGAACCGGAGGACTCGTGGCACATGTTGGAGCAGTCCGGCAGGTTGTTGGTGCCGAGCTGACGGGCGAACAGCTGGTAGGCGAAGGCAGCTTCGTTGCTGGTCCGGCCCGAGGTGTAGAAGGCGGCGGCGTCGGGGGTGGGGAGCTGCTTCAGCTCTTCGGCCACGATCGCGAAGGCCCGATCCCAGGAGACCGGGGTGTAGTGCGTCGCGCCCGCCTCGAGCAGCATCGGCTCGGTGAGGCGGCCCTGCTGGCCGAGCCAGTACCCGGACCGCTCGGCCAGCTCGGCGACCGGGTGCTCGGCGAAGAACGCGGTGGTGATCCGCCGCTCGGTGGCCTCCTCGGCGACGGCCTTGGCACCGTTCTCGCAGAACTCGGCGGTGTGCGTCTTCCCCGGCTCGGGCCAGGCGCAGCCAGGGCAGTCGAAGCCGTCGGGCTGATTCACCTTCAGCAGGGTGGCCAGTGCCCGCTTGGGGCTCATCTGGTCGTTCGCCATCCGCAGGCTGTGGGCCACGGCCGGGAGGCCGGCCGCCGCGTGCTGCGGCTCGGTGACCTTGGCCCGGTCCTGCGCCGGATCGCTCTGCGGCGCCTGCTTCGCCATGACAGCCCTACTTCCTTGTACGGGGTGTGGCCTCACCTTACGCAGGGGTCGGGGCTCGGCTTCGGCAGGGCGCACGGTTGCACAGGTCTGCTCTGGCCGAGTCGTGTGAGCAGGCTGCGGGCCGCCGCGTCGTTCTGGCGGAAGCCGGGGGCGTTGGTGCGGGGTCGGGCGAAGGCGGAGTAGGCGCGGCCGTTGGTGTGCGGGCCGAGAGCGGTACGGCGTGGGTGCGGGGCGTTGGCGAGGGTCGGGTCGAGCAGGCGGCCGTCGGCCAGGGAGACGGTCAGCAGGCCGGACTCCTCCAGCAGCTCGCCATTGTGGGCGAGGCCGCGCAGGACGGGGTCCTCGGTGCGGGAGAGCACGTGCTTGGGCAGGTAGCCCTCGATCAGGGCGGTGGCGTGGACCCGGTGGCCGGGGGTGGTCGGGCTGGTGGCGACGAAGGTGCCGGTGTGTTCGTCGGGTTCGATCCGCAGGTCGGCGCCGAGGAAGCGGACGATCCCGGCGTCGGAGAGGGCAAGCAGTTGGCGGAGCCGGAAGCCGGGCGGGCCGGAGGCGAGGAAGTTGAAGAAGCCGAACCACCAGCCGTCGAGTTCGGTGGCGACCGAGTGGGCGGTGAGCCGGCCGGAGGCCAGGATCCGGGGGAGTTGGCCGAAGAGGGAGAGCAGGGCGAGGAAGGCGCCCAGGTCGGTGCTGTGCGCGGGGTCGGCGCGGCGGTCGGCGTCGGCCGTGATGTAGTCGCGCAGGTGCTGTTGGAGCTCGTCGGGGGCGAGCCGGAGGTCGGTGAGCGGGTGGTCCAGGGCTTCGAAGTCGAGCCGGTCGGCCGGGTCGGGGACGGCCTGCTCCACCAGGGCGGTCAGCTCGGGTGAGTACCAGTCCAGTCGGTCGTAGTGGTCCAGGAACTCGGCCCAGGGCAGCCGGACCCGTTCGACGTGCGCGTGGAACAGCTCGTGGTAGTGCCCGAAGCCGATCTCCTTGGCCATCAAGGGCCAGAAGTCCCTGCGGAGTTCGAGCGGCCCGGAGCCGGCCAGCACCCGGTCGACGGCGTCGGCGTCGAAGTACCGGGGCAGCGGGGCGGGCAGCCCCTGGAGCCGGTAGCCGGTTTTGGAGTGGTACGGCACGCCGCGCCGGGAGCCGACGTGGATCACCGGTTCGCGGCCGGACGGCAGGTAGACCGGTCCGTCCGGCGTCGGGACGAACCGGCCGCCCCGGCCTTCGGTGAGCATCGCGACCAGGTCGACGAAGGCCAGTCCGAAACCGCGCAGCACCAGCTGCTCGCCCGGGGCGACGCCGGAGAGGTCGACGTCCGAGGAGAAGGCGGGCGGCAGGTGGAACCGGCCGTGCCGGGCGGCGAAGTCGGCCAGTTCGCGCTGCCGGTGGTCGGGGGACGAGCCGAGGTGACCGAGGGTCAGCACCACCTGGTCGGCGATCAGGACGCCGTCGGAGAGCTGGACCAGCTGCGCGCCGTCCGGCGGACCGCCGACCGAACGGGCGGTGTCCCGGTGCACGGTGACCGTGACGTGTGGCGGCAGGTCGGCCAGCGCACGGCGGAACACCCAGTCCAGGTAGGCGCTCTGAGCCCGGCGGGTGGGGAAGTCGGTCGGTGCCAGCGAGCGCAGCTCGGCCCGGACCGCCGGGTCGGTGACCGGCCGGTACGGGGCGAACTGCTCAGGTGTGGCGGCCCATTCGGCCAGCGAGGGGCCGGGGCGGACCGGGCCTTCGATGGTGGCGGAGCCGTCGGTGAACATCGTCACGTCCTCGGCCATCGAGTTCATCCGCAGCAGCGGGGACTGGTCGTGCCGCCAGATCCGGCCGCCGCCGGGCGGGTGGGGGTCGACCAGGTGAATCTCCAACGGGCGTTCCGGCGGCAGCAGTTCGGCCGCGTTGGCGGCGATCCGCTCCAGCAGCCCGGTGCCGCGCGGTCCTGCTCCGATGATCGCCAGGGTGCTCAACCCGTCACCGCCGTCCGGGAGAAGAGGGCACGGGCACGTTGCAGCGGGGTGGGCGGCAGCGCGCCCCGGGTGGCACCCCGGGCGTAGTACCGCTCCAGGTAGTACTGGCCGACCGAGAGCACGGTGGTCACCGCGACGTACCAGACGGTGGCGACCAGCAGCAGCGGGATCACCTGGTAGGTCTGGTTGTAGATCAGCTGGGCCGAGTACAGCAGATCCTGGACCGCCAGCACGCTGACGATGCTGGTGCCCTTGAGGGTGCCGATCAGCATGTTCCCGGCGGTTGGCACGATCGAGCGCATCGCCTGCGGGACCACGATTCGGCGCAGCACCCGGGCCCGGCCGAGGCCGAGCGACTGGGCCGCCTCCAGCTGGCCGTGGTCCACCGAGAGGATGCCGCCGCGGACCACCTCGGCGGCGTACGCGGCCTCGTGCAGGGTGAGGCCGATCACGGCGGTCAGGGTCGGGCCGAACAGGTCGACCGTCTTCACGGTGAGGAACTCCGGGCCGAACGGGAGGCCCAGGCCGAGGGTCGGGTAGAGCGCGCCGATGTTGAACCAGAACAGCAGCTGGACCAGCAGCGGGGTGGACCGGAAGATCCAGACGAATCCCCAACTGATGCTCCGCAGGACCGGATTGTCGGAGAGTCGGCCCACCGCGATGACGGTGCCGAGGGCGAAGCCGAGCACCATCACGGCGGCGGTCAGCCAGAGCGTGAGCAGCAGGCCCTGCACGATCGCGGTGGTGGTGAAGTACTGCGCGACCACGTCCCATCCGAACGCCCGGTTGCGCAGGACGGAGTTGAGTACCATCGCCACGGCCAGCAGGGCGAGCACCGAGGCGACCGCCCGGCCTGGCCGTCGGCGGGCCACGATCGGTGCCTCGTCGGTCTGTTGGCGGGCGGGGGCGGACAGGACAGTGGCCATGGGCCGGCTCCAGACGTGGCTGGGCCGTCACGTCGGGCGGCGCCCCTCAACGCGCCCGGCCCCCGATCGTAGGCGTGAACGAACAGCACCTGTCAAGGGCGGTCCGTTCCTACTGATAACAGAACATGAAGGAATCCCGGAGAGGTTGACGCCCCGTGAGATCCGCTGTTCAACTTCCTCCATGGACCCCGAGCAGCAGCGCCTGGTGACGCGCGGCCACATCGACTTCGGTCGAGTGTGGTCGGCGGCGTGTTGCGCCTGACCCGGTAGTCGCGGCCGTCAGACCGGCCCCCCGTCCTGCCTGTCCCTCCCCCCTTCGCGCCGTCACGCGCCCAGCGCCCCTCGCGCACTCCTCTCGCACCCTCGCTCCCCGCGCTCTGTTGGCCTGCCCGGGTGCCGCTGCCCCCTGCTCGCTGCACGACGAAAGGCCCTTCGCCATGCCCGTCGAATTCCTCGGCATCGCCGCCACCGGTGACGGTTCGGAGACCACCGCCCGGACCACCGCCGCCTTCGACCGTGACTACACCCTGCGGTTGGCCCGCGCCCACGAGGAGTACGGCTGGGACCGGGTGCTGTTCGCCTACGGCTCCGGCTCGCCCGACCCGGCCCCCGCCGCCGCGTTCCTGGCGAGCAAGCTGGACACCCTGCAGATCCTGCTGGCCCACCGGCCGAACGTCTCCTACCCGACCTTCGCCGCCAAGACCTTCGCCACCCTGGACCAGATCAGCGACGGCCGGCTGACCGTGCACTTCATCACCGGCGGCAGCGACCAGGAGCAGGGCAGGGAGGGCGACTTCCTGACCAAGGACCAGCGCTACGCCCGCACCCGGGAGTACATCGCGCTGGTGAAGAAGATCTGGACCACCCGGGAGCGGTTCGACCACGAGGGCGAGTACTACCGCTTCCAGGACTTCGTCTCGGACGTCTTCCCGGTCCAGCAGCCGCGCCCGGACGTCTCGTTCGGCGGCTCCTCGCCCGCTGCCTACGCGGCGGGCGGCGCCGAGGCGGACATCTACTGCCTCTGGGGCGAGCCGCTGGCCCAAACCGCCGAGCAGATCGAGCGGGTCCGGCAGGCGGCCAGGGACGCCGGGCGAACCGACACGCCCCGCATTCAGGTGGCGTTCCGGCCGATCATCGCGCCGACCGAGGAACTGGCCTGGGAGAAGGCGCACCGTACCGTGGACCTGATCAAGTCCCGTACGTCGGAGGGCTCGTTGCTGCCCCGGGCGAAGGACGCGGAAGGCGGCTGGGCGCCGGAGAACACCGGCTCGCAGCGGCTGCTGGAGATCGCCGCCGCCGGGGAGCGCTACGACCGCGCGCTGTGGACCCCGACCGCCGCCGCGACCGGCGGCGCGGGCAACTCCAACGCGCTGGTCGGTACGCCGGAGACGGTGGCCCAGGCACTGCTGGACTACTACGACCTCGGCGTGGACATCCTCTCTGCCCGGGGCTACCACCTGCTGGACGACGCCATCGACTTCGGCCGCTACGTGATCCCGATCGTCCGCGAGGAGGTCGCCAAGCGCGACGCCGCCAAAGCGGCCGACCGGGAGCGGGACCGGCACCAGCTGATCGCCGTGCAGGCATGAGCTCGCTGCTGGAGTTCCGTCGGGTCACCCTGGCTGACCCGCTGACGGAGCCGCTGGTGCGGGAGCTCACCCACGAGTACGTCACCCGCTACGGCCCGGGCGGCCACCAGGAGATGAGCCGGTTTCCGGACAGTGAGTTCGAGGCTCCGGACGGTGCGCTGCTGCTCCTGCTGGCGGACGGCGAACCGGTGGCGGGCGGCGCGTACCGCCGGTACGACGGGCGGACCGCCGAGCTCAAGCGGATGTGGACGCACTCGGCGCACCGCCGGCGCGGCCTGGCCCGCCGGATGCTGGCCGAGCTGGAGCTCGCCGCCGAGGCGGCCGGCTACCGGCGGATCTTCCTCACCACCGGCCCGCGCCAGCCCGAGGCCAAGGGCCTCTACCTGGCCACCGGCTACACCCCGCTGTTCGACCTGGACCGCGATCCGGCGGTCTTCGCCCCCCTTCCCTTCGAGAAGCACCTGCCGACCCCGCACCTCCCCCGAAAGGCCCCGACCCCGTGAGACGCGCACCCGCAACGCTGACCGCCGCCGCCCTGCTGGTCCTCACCGCCTGCGGTTCGGGCGCGGGCAAGTCACCAGGCCCGGCCGGGAGTTCCGCGTTGGCGGCGGCGGCCCAGGACGTCGTCTCGACCGTGCCGAAGGCGGACAAGGCGGCCGCGCTGCTGCCCGAGGAGACCCGGAAGGCCGGAAGGCTCAAGCTCGGCGGCTCCTCGGGTACCCCGCCGAGCGCGTTCTACCCCGACCCGGCGGTGAAGAAGGCGGCCGGCCTCGATGTGGACTTCACCGACGCGGTGGCCAAGGTGCTCGGCATCAGCATCGAGCGCGAGGAGGCTGCCTTCGAGACCATCCTGCCCGCGCTCGACAGTGGCAAGTACGACCTCGGCACCGGCAACTTCGGAGTCACCACCGCCCGGCTGAAGACCATCGACTTCGTCACCTACATCAACGACGGCCAGGGCTTCGCGGTGAAGCGGGACAACACCGCACAGCAGCCGGTCAAGGAGATCGCCCAGCTCTGCGGCCTGACCATCGGCACCGGCGTCGGCACCACCTTCGAGACCACGTTGAACTCGAAGAAGAACGTCTGCACCGACGCCGGGAAGAAGCCGTACGAGGTGCGGGCCTTCTCCGACACCGGGGCCACCCTGACCAGCCTTCAGCAGGGCAAGGTCGACCTGGTGATGTCCACCATCAACGGCCTGCGGTACCAGGAGTCGCAGCCGGCCTCCGGCACCCGCTTCCTGAGCGAGTTCCGCCGGCTCGACGTGGGCTTCGCGTTCAAGAAGGGCTCACCGCTCGCACCGGCCTTCCAGGCGGCGGTCAACCAGCTGATCCAGGACGGCACCTACCAGAAGATCCTGCAGAAGTGGGGCACCACCGGGTCCGCCCTGACCACGTCCGAGATCAGCCCGCCCGAGCGTCCGTGAGGTCCGTCATGACCACCGTCACCTCCGAGAGACCGGCGGCCGCCGTCGTGGCGGACGACCTGGCCGCGCTGCCGGTGGTCCCGGCCCGGCACCCCTGGCGCTGGCTGGCCGGGGCGGCCGCCGTCGTGGTGGTGTCCCAGTTCGTGCACGGGCTGGCCACCAACCCGGGCTGGGACTGGCCCACCTTCCGGGCCTTCCTGACCACCGACACCATCCTGCGTTCGGTCGGTGTCACCCTCCAACTGACGCTGTACGGAACGGTGCTGGGCTTCCTGGTGGGCGCGGTGGTGGCCTTCCTGCGGCTGTCCAGGAGCCCGATCCTGCAGACCATCGCCTGGGTCTACGTCTGGGCCTTCCGGTCGATCCCGCTGATCGTCCAGTTGGTCTTCTGGTTCAACCTCTCCTACCTCTACAAGCGGTTCGGCATCGGCATCCCGTTCGGCCCGACGGTGCTGAGCTTCGAGACCATGGACCTGCTGGGCGCGCTCGGCGCCGCCGTGCTCGGGCTGGCGCTGCACCAGGCCGCGTACGCCGCCGAGATCATCCGGGCCGGGGTGATCTCGGTGGACGCCGGCCAGCTGGAGGCGGCCGCCGCCCTCGGCATCCCCCGGCTGCGGCAGATCCGCCGGATCGTGCTGCCGCAGGCGATGCGCTCGATCCTGCCGAACGCGGGCAACGAGGTGATCTCGCTGTTCAAGGGCTCCTCGATCGTCTACGTGATGGCGATCGGCGAACTCTTCTACCAGGTCCAGGTGGTGTACGGCCGGACCGGCCGGGTGGTGCCGCTGCTGATGGTGGCCACCGTCTGGTACGTGGTGCTGACCACGCTGCTCTCGGTCGGCCAGTACTACCTGGAGCGGTACTTCGCGCGTGGCTCGCAGCGCACCCCGCCGCCCACCCCGCTGCAACGGGCCCGCGCCCTGGTCCGGCAGATCCAGGCCACCCGACTCACCGCGCCCACAGGAGGCACCAGTTGACCGGCACGACGATGGTGGACATCCGGGGCCTGCACAAGAGCTTCGGCCAGTTGGAGGTGCTGCGCGGCGTGGACCTCCAGGTCGCCGCCGGTTCGGTGACGGTGGTGCTCGGGCCCTCCGGCTCCGGCAAGTCCACCCTGCTGCGGGCGGTCAACCACCTGGAGAAGCTCGACCGGGGCTACGTCTCGATCGACGGCGAGCTGATCGGCTACCGCCGCTCCGGCGGCAAGCTGTACGAGCTGAAGGAGGGTGAGGTGCTGCGCCAGCGCACCCACATCGGCTTCGTCTTCCAGAACTTCAACCTCTTCCCGCACCTCACCGTGCTGGAGAACGTCACCGAGGCACCGATCAGCGCACTGCGCCGGCCGAAGGCCGTCGCCCGGAAGCAGGCGCTGGAGCTGCTGGACCGGGTCGGTCTGGCCGACAAGGCCGAGGTCTACCCGAGGCAGCTCTCCGGTGGCCAGCAGCAGCGGGTGGCGATCGCCCGGGCGCTGGCGCTGGAGCCCAAGGTGCTGCTCTTCGACGAGCCGACCTCGGCCCTGGACCCGGAGCTGGTCGGCGAGGTGCTGGACGTCATCAAGGACCTGGCCCGGACCGGCACCACGATGATCGTGGTCACCCACGAGATCGGCTTCGCCCGCGAGGTGGCCGACACGGTGGTCTTCATGGACAGCGGCGTGGTGGTCGAACAGGGCCCACCGGCCGCCGTGCTGGACGCACCGCAGCACGAGCGCACCCGCGCCTTCCTCTCCAAGGTCCTCTGACCCTCCTCTCCCTTCCACACCTCTGGAGCTCCGCCATGTCCCTACCCCGTCGCGCCCTCGTCGCCGCCGCCGCCGGTCTGACCGCCACCCTGCTGCTCACCGCCTGCGGCGGCGAGGCCGCCGCCGACCTGAGCGCGGGGAAGGGCAACACCGCGCCGGACGGGACCAAGGTGAACCTGACGGCCGACCAGAAGCGGGTGACCACCGCCAAGGTGGACGCGATCGCCGCGCTGGTGCCGGAGGAGATCCGCAAGCGCGGCACCTTGCGGGTGGTCGACTCGCTCGGCACCACCCCGCCGCTGGACTTCTACGCCGACGACAACAAGACCGTCATCGGCGCCGAGCCGGACATCGCGTACCTGGTCGGCAACGTGCTCGGGCTCAAGGTCGAGCTCAGCCCGGTCTCCTGGGAGAACATCTTCGTCGGCCTGGACGCAGGCAAGTACGACGTGGGCTTCTCCAACATCACCGTGACGGAGGCGCGGAAGGAGAAGTACGACTTCGCCACCTACCGGCTGGACATCCTCGGCTTCGAGGCGAAGAAGGGGGCCGGCTGGAAGGTCGCCGGGCCCAAGGACGTGGCCGGGCACACCATCGCGGTGGCCTCCGGCACCAACCAGGAGAAGCTGCTGATCGCCTGGAACGAGGAGAACCTGAGAAACGGGCTGAAGCCGGTCGACATCAAGTACTTCCAGAACTCCTCCGACTACTACCTGGCGCTCGGCTCGGGCCGGATCGACGCCTACCTCGGCCCGAACCCGACCGCCGCCTTCCACGTCGCGCAGACCGGTGAGACCGAGATCATCGGCACCTACTCGGGCGCGGGGGCGGAGGTGCTCGGCAAGATCGCGGCCACCACGAAGAAGGACAACGGCCTGGTCAAGGCAGTGCACGAGGCCATCGGCGAGACCGTCAGGAACGGCACCTACGGCCAGGTGCTCAAGCGCTGGGGGCTGGAGAACGAGGCCGTGCAGAGCTCCGAGCTGAACCCGCCCGGTCTGCCGAAGACCAAGCCGTAGCCCGCTGTTCCCCTCGGAGTCGCCGTCGTGTGGTGGACTCTCAGCGACACGGTGGTACTCGGGGGGAGCGGACACATGCGGGCCGGCGACATTCTGGACGGCAAGTACCAGCTGGTCGAGGAGATCGGCCGGGGCGGCTTCGGGGTGGTCTGGCGATCCGTCGACACCCGGCTCGGCCGGGAGATCGCGGTCAAGGTGATCTCCGACTCGGCAGAGCTCGGGGCCGGGGACATCGCCCGGTTCAGCCATGAGGCGCGGGCGGTGGCCAAGCTGAACCACCCGCACATCGTCACCCTGCACGACATCGGCGAGACCGCGACCGGCCGCCCGTACCTGGTGATGGAGCTGGTGCCGGGCCGCTCGCTGGCGGCGGTGGCCAAGCAGGCCAGGCCCGGGCTGCCGCAGGTGCTGGACTGGCTGGGCCAGGTCTGCGTGGCGCTGGCCGCCGCCCACCGGGCCGACGTGGTGCACCGGGACATCAAGCCCGAGAACATCATGATCACCGACTCCGGCAGCGCCAAGGTGCTGGACTTCGGCATCGCCCGGCTGGACGGCCGCCCGGGCGGCCTGACCACGGTCGGGTCGGTGATCGGCAGCCCGATCTACCTGGCGCCCGAGCGCTGGGCGGACGGGCCGGTGGACGGCCGGGTCGACCTGTACGCGGTCGGCTGCATGCTCTACGAACTGTGCGTCGGGCAGCGGCCGTTCAACGCCGGGACGGTGGTCGGGCTGATGCGCCAGCATGTCGACGTCCAGCCGCCGAGACCCCGTCAGCTCGCCCCGGAGCTGCCGCTGCTGCTGGAGCGGCTGATCCTCGACCTGCTCGCCAAGGACCCGGCGGACCGCCCGGCCGACGGTCGCGAGGTGGCCCGTCGGCTGGCCGAGATCAAGCCGGGCCGGGTCGACGAACTCCGGGCCGGGGCCGACGCCGCCTGGGCCCTCGGGGCGGCCGGTTCACCCGCCGAGGCGGCCCGTCGGCTCTGGCCACTGATCGGCGAGTTCGCCCGCGAGTGCGGCCCGCACGACCCGCGCACCCTGCGGACCTGCCACGACCTGGCGATCTGGTTCGCCGCCGACGGACGGGTGCCCGAGGCGGTCGGGCTGCTCGGTGACGTGCTCGGCACCGGCCTCGCCGGTCGGCAGGCCGAGGACGCCGCCCGCGACCTGGCCCGGCTGACCGGGCAGCTGCCGCCCAAGGCCGTCCCGGTCACCGGGCAACTGGCGCTGCTGGTCGGCTGAGCCCGGCCAACAGCCGGGAGCCGTGCTGTCAACAGTGCGGGACGCTGATTCCGGCCCCCGGTGACTTGGACGAATTGATAGGAACTGGCCGATCGGTCCCCCCTGGTTCGCAGGCCTGACCGGTTGATATACCTCGGATGCATAGGACGGGAGAGGTGTGCGGCCTCCTCGATGGCATGCGACGAACCAGGTGGTGATGGGCAGTGAAGCTCCTCCGTGTCGGCCCTCAGGGCGCCGAGCGCCCTGTGGTGCTGGGTCAGGACGGCACCGCTTTCGACCTCTCCGGCCGGACCCCGGACATCGACGGGGCCTTCCTGGCCGCGCTCGACCCGGCCGAGCTGGCCCGCGCGGTGGCGGCCGGTGAGTTCCCGGAGACCGACCTCGCCGGGGAGCGGATCGGCGCGCCGGTGGTGCGTCCGGGCAAGGTGGTCGGGATCGGTCTCAACTACCGGGACCACGCCGAGGAGGCGGGCGCCGCGATCCCGGCCGAGCCGGTGGTCTTCCTCAAGCCCAGCAACACCGTGGTCGGCCCGTACGACGAGGTGCTGATCCCGCGTGGCGGCGAGAAGACCGACTACGAGGTCGAGCTGGCCATCGTGATCGGGCGGACCGCCCGCTACCTGGACAGCGAGGCCGAGGCGGCGACGGTGATCGCCGGGTACGCCACGGTCAACGACGTGACCGAGCGGGCGTTCCAGTTCGAGCGCGGCGGGCAGTGGGACAAGGGCAAGTCGGCGGAGACCTTCACCCCGCTCGGCCCCTGGCTGGTGACGCCCGACGAGGTCGGCGACCCGCAGCGGCTCGGGCTCCGGCTCTGGGTCAACGGCGAGCTCCGGCAGGACGGCAGCACCGCGGCGATGATCTTCCCGGTGTACGAGGTGGTCCGCTACCTCAGCCAGTTCATGGTGCTCGAACCGGGCGACGTGATCGTCACCGGCACCCCCGCCGGCGTCACCCTCGGCCGACCGGGCACGCCGTTCCTGCGGCCCGACGACGTGGTCGAGCTGGAGGTCGACGGGCTCGGGCGGCAGCGCCAGGTGCTCGGCAAGGCCTGAGCCTTTCGCAGGTCCCCGAGCATCTACGGTCAGGGGCTCGGGGAACTGCGAGGAGATCCGGCGCCGGGGTCACTGCGAAAGTGCCTGACCACCTACGTACGGATCACCTTGTACGAGGTTGGCGTCGCAGTTCCCCGAGCCCCTGGTGGCTGATGTCCGGAGGGGTCAGCCGAGCAGCCGGGCCAGCAGGTCCGGATGGTCGGCCAGGCCGGTGGTGAGCATGCGGCGGGCGTGCGGTTCGAAGGCCGGGTAGTCCACCGACCCCCAGTCGATGCCGCCGAGCGGCGGCTGGGGGTCGTACTCGATGAACAGCTGGACGGTGCGGGCGAGTTCGGTGCCCGCCAGCTGCTCGACCAGGTGCAGGGCCAGGTCGATCCCGGCCGAGACCCCGGCACCGGTGAGGAACGGCCCGTCCGAGACCCAGCGTTCGGCCACCGGGGTCGCGCCGAACTTGTGGAGCAGCCCGCGCAGGCCCCAGTGCGTGGTGGCGCGCCGTCCCTCCAGCAGGCCCGCCGCACCGAGCAGCAGTGAGCCGGTGCAGACCGAGGCGACCGTTTCGGCGGTGCCGGCCGCCTGCCGCAGCCAGTCCAGCAGGTGCTGGTCCGCCAGCGCGGTCATCGTGGGTGCGGCGCCGCCCGGGACCAGCACCACGTCCGGTGCCGTCACCTGGGCGAAGGTGTGACTCGGGGCCAGCCGCAGCGGGGTGTCCGTCCCGACCGGGGAGAGGTCGTGGCCGACCACCACCACCCGGTAGGACGGGTCGAGCGAGGCCAGTGCCGAGAGCACCTGGAGCGGTCCGACCAGGTCGAGCGGGGTGAGGCCGGGGTAGACGACGAAAGCGATGGTCTTGGTCATGCCGTCACCCTCCGCCGGGCCCGGGCGGCCGGGCCAGCACCGGGCGGCGGCAGGTCCGGAATCCTGGGGTGCAGGTCGGTCCGCCATAGGGTGGGTGCCATGACGGAGCGACAGATCGTGGTGGTCGGCTACGACGCGGCGGAGCTGCTGGACATCGCCTGCGTCACGACCACCTTCGCGACGGCCAACCGCCTTGGTGCGGAACCGCGTTACGCGATCGCGGTGGCCACCCCCGGTGGTCGTCCGATCGGCTGCGGATCCGGGATCTCGCTGGACGGTGGCCGCAGCCTGGAGCGGCTCAGGGGGCCGCTGGACACCTTGGTGGTCACCGGCGGGTTCGGCCACGAGGCGGCCGCGGCCAGCCCGTTGATCGTCGGACACGTCCGCAGGCTGGCCAGGGAGAGCCGCCGGGTGGCCTCGGTCTGCACCGGCGCCGGTGTGCTGGCGGCCGCCGGGCTGCTGGACGGCAGGCGGGCCACCACGCACTGGAGCTACGCGGCCCAACTCGCCGCCGGCTACCCGGCGGTGGAGGTCGACCCGGCGCCGATCTTCATCCGGGACGGCGAGGTCGCGACGGCGGCGGGCGTCACCAGCGCGCTCGACCTGACGCTCGCCTTCGTCGCCGACGACCACGGCCCCGGGTTGGCCAGGTCGGTGGCCCGAGCCCTGGTCACCTATCTGCAACGGCCGGGCAACCAGGCGCAGATGAGCATGTACGTGAGCACCGGTGCGCCCTGGCACGACGCGGTCCGCCGGGCGGTCGACCACGTCGCGGGCCATCTGACGGCGGACCTCGGCGCGGCAGCGCTGGCCGAGGTCGCGGGGGTCGGCGAGCGGCAGCTGACCCGGCTGTTCGCCGAGCAGCTCGGCCGGACGCCGGGACGGTTCGTCCGGGACGCCCGGCTGGAGGCGGCGGCGCAGCTGCTGACCACCACCGCGCTGCCGGTCGCCAGGGTGGCGGTGCACTGCGGCTTCCGCTCCGCAGAGGCCCTCCGGCAGGCGTTCACCGTGCGCTACGGCGTGCCGCCCTCGCGTTTCCGGCGGTCGGGTCGCTGCGAAATTGCCTGACCAGCTACGCACGGGTGACCTTTTTCGAGGTCGGCGTCGCCCCGCGGCGGAGCCGCCCATCAGCAGGGCCCCGAGCCCCTGATGGCTGAGCCCGGAGCGCAAGTGGTCAGGTGAGGAGTTGCCGGAGCCTCGCCGCCAAGGCGGTGGCGCGGCCGGTGGGGCCCTCCTGCCCGAGGAGGCGGGTGAGGACCTCGGCGGTCTGGGGGTCGTGCAGGGCGGTGGCGGCGGTCATCACGACGAACTCGTCGAGCAGCCACTCGCGGAGCGACTCGGGCGGGATCTGCCGGCCCTCGTCGAGCCAGCTGAGGGCGGAGGCCTCGACCACCGAGATCCAGGACCGGACCAGCAGGGTCAGCCGGGGCCCGGCGGCCTCCCGGACCCCGAGGTGACGGACCGTCCGGCGGAGGGCGGCCCGCCGGACCTCGTCCACGATCGCCCCGGTCCGGGCGGTCTCGACCACCGAGCCGCCGCGGAGCAGTGCGCCGTAGCCGGTGTGGTGCTCGGAGACGAAGTCGAAGTAGCGGTCCAGGACCGCCGAGAGCTGTTCGGTGGGGGTGCCGTCCGGCGGGACGGTGAACCGGCTCGCGAGCTCCTCGGCGGCGCTGCGCAGGGCGGCCTCGTACAGCTGCTGCTTCCCGGCGAAGTAGCGGTAGACCAGCGGTCGGGAGGCTCCGGCCGCCTCGGCCACGTCGTCCAGGCTCACCTCCTCCGGCGGGCGGGAGGCGAAGAGCTCCAGGGCGACGGCGATCAGCTGCTCGCGCCGTTGCTGCACCGGAAGTCGCCGGTAGCCGGGCCGCCGGGCTGCCGGATCGGACGAGGTCGTTGCGCTGACTGCCATGGCGGCCAGGGTAGCCGTCCGGTCGCCGTTTGCCGCCGTGCTCGGCGGGTCCGTCCGTTGAAACGGGCATATCGGACCATCATGTGACCAGATGTCAGCGGCGTTCGGGAGCACAGATGCAGGAGACCGTGCAGGAGCCGGTGGCCACGAGCCTTCCGGTCAGGGCGCTGCGGGCGGTCTGGAGGTACATCCGGGCGGCGCCGGGCACGTACTGCTGGCTGCTGCTGCTGGCCTTCACCAGCTTCGTGGTGGCCAGGATCGACCCGGCCAACCTGGACTGGTTCCTGGGCAAGCGCAGCACCAACATCGACCAGCTCCGCTCGCACCCCGTGCACGCACTGCTGGCCAGCGCGATCTGGACCGAGCAGTCGGCGTTCTTCTTCTACTTCGTGATCTTCAACATCTTCCATGTGCCGGTCGAACGTTGGCTGGGCACCTGGCGCTGGCTCACGGTCGCGCTCACCGCCCACGTGCTGGCCACCTTCATCAGCGAGGGCATCGTCGCCTGGGGCGTGGACGCGGGGCGGTTGCCCGAGAACATGGCGACCACCGTGGACGTCGGGGTCAGTTACGCGCTGGCCGGGGTCGAGGGCGTGCTGACCTACCGGTTCGCCGGTCGCTGGCGCTGGCTCTACGGCGGCGGGCTGCTGTTCTTCTACCTGCTGCCGCTGGTCACCTCGCACACCTTCACCGACCTCGGGCACTTCTGCTCGGTGCTGATCGGCCTGAGCTTCTACCGGTTCGCCCGGGGGCGGCCGACCTGGGACCCGGTGGCCGCCTGGCGGAGCAGGCCGTGGCGGCATGCGAACTGACGGTACATCGGCACAAGCCTAGGCAAAGGGGCTTGCAAACCCGGCCTCCTGCGGAAGGATGGCCGAATGGTTGAAGCACTGATCAACTCCCCTGCCGACGGCACCACCCCCCGCCGTATCGCCGATGCTTACGTCCACGCGCTGGCCGCTCTCGACCCGGTGACCGCGGTCTACCTGGGCCTCGGTCCGGACGACGACGACCGACTGCCCGACCTCTCGCCGACCGGCATTGAGGCGGTGGCCGAGCTGGCCCGCCGCACTCTGGCCGAGCTGGACGCGGCCGAGTCGGCCGGGGCCGCGGCGGACGACGCCGAGCTGCGCTGCGCCCGGCTGCTCCGCGAGCGTCTGACCGCCGAACTCGCCGTGCACGACGCGGGCGAGAACTTCCGGGCGGTCCGCAACCTGGGGTCGCCGCTGCACGGAGTGCGCGAGGTCTTCACCATCGTGCCCACCGAGACGCCGGAGCACTGGGCCCTGATCGGCCGCCGGATGGGCCGGCTGCCGGTCGCGGTGGCCCAGTACCGTGAGCTGCTCACCGAGGGCATCGAGCGCGGACTGCTCTCGGGCCCGCGCCAGGTGGTCACGGTGGTCGGCCAGATCGAGGAGTGGCTGACCGGGGATCAGCCGGGGGGCTGGTTCGGTGAGTTCGTTCAGGGCGCGCCGCAGGAGCAGCGCGCGGAGCTGACCGCGATCGCGGTCACGGCGGCCGAGTCGTTCGGTGAGCTGCGGGACTGGCTTCGGGACGTCTACGGTGCGGCGGCCGCCGGACAGCCCGACACCACGGGCCGGGAGCGGTACGCCCGCTGGGTGCGCTACTGGACCGGCTCCGACCTGGACCTGGACGAGGCGTACGGCTGGGCGTGGGAGCAGTTCCACGAGCTGGACGCGCAGATGCGGGCCGAGGCCGGGAAGGTGCTCCCCGGCAGCACGCCGATGGCGGCGATGGCCTGGCTGGAGAGCGACGGCCCGGCGATCAAGGGCGAGGAGAACGTCCGCGCCTACCTGCAGAACCTGATGGACACCGCGATCTCCGACCTCCAGGGCGTGCACTTCGACCTGGCGGACCCGCTGCTCCAGGTGGAGTCCAGGATCGCCCCGAGTGGCAGCGCCGCGGCCCCGTACTACACCGCCCCTTCGCTGGACTTCTCCCGCCCGGGCCGGACCTGGCTGCCGGTGCTCGGCCGGGACAGCTTCCCGGTCTGGGACCTGGTCTCCACCTGGTACCACGAGGGCGTGCCCGGTCACCATCTCCAGCTGGCCCAGTGGACGTACGTCGCGGACCGGCTCTCCACCTACCAGGTCACCCTCGGCGGGGTCAGTGCCAACCTGGAGGGCTGGGCGCTGTACGCCGAGCGCCTGATGGACGAGCTGGGCTACCTGACCGACCCCGGGCAGCGGCTCGGCTACCTGAACGCCCAGATGATGCGGGCGCTGCGGGTGATCGTGGACATCGGTATGCACGTCGGCCTGGAGTTCCCGGCCGACTCCCCGTTCATGCCCGGCGAGCCGATGCTGCCGGACGACGCCCGGGAGTTCTTCGGCCGGTACTGCGGGCTCTCGGCCGACTTCCTGGACAGCGAGCTGATCCGCTACCTCGGGCTGCCCGGCCAGGCGATCGGCTACAAGCTCGGCGAGCGGGCCTGGCTGCGCGGCCGGGCGGCGGCCCGGGCGGCGGCCGGGGCCAGGGGCGAGGTCTTCGACCAGAAGGCCTGGCACATGGCGGCACTGTCCCAGGGATCGCTGGGACTGGACGACCTGGTCGAGGTGCTGGCCGCGCTCTGATCTGTCCAAATCTGGACATAAACCCTTAAAACCTGTTGCTTGTCGCCCTTTCGAGGGATCTCCTGGAGAGAGTGTTGCCCCAAACAGCTCTCCCGGAGTCTCTCGGAAGGCGGCAAATCGGTGTCCCAGCAACCCGCTCCCGCAGACCAGACGGTGGATCCCCGGCGCTGGTGGGCGCTGGCCGTGATCGCCATCGCCCAGCTGATGATCGTGCTGGACGCGACCATCGTGAACATCGCCCTCCCCTCCGCCCAGCAGGCACTGGGGATCTCGGATGCCAACCGGCAATGGGTGATCACCGCCTACACGCTGGCCTTCGGCGGCCTGCTGCTGCTCGGCGGCCGGATCGGCGACCTGTTCGGCCGCAAGCGCACCTTCACCGTCGGGCTGCTCGGCTTCGCGGTCGCCTCCGCCATCGGCGGGTTCGCCACCGAGGGCTGGATGCTGTTCGCGGCCCGCGCGCTCCAGGGGGCCTTCGGTGCGCTGCTCGCCCCCTCGGCTCTGTCGCTGCTCTCCAACACCTTCACCGATGCCAAGGAGCGGTCCACCGCCTTCGGCATCTTCGGCGCCATCGCGGGCGGCGGCGCCGCGATCGGGCTGATCTCCGGTGGGCTGCTCACCGAGTACCTGAACTGGCGCTGGTGCCTGTTCGTCAACATCCCGATCGCCATCGGTGCGGCGATCGGCGCGTACTACCTGCTCGCGCGCGACCACATCGAGAAGGGCCACCGGATCAAGCTCGACCTGCCGGGCGCGGTGCTCGGCTGCGGCGGCCTGCTCGCCATCGTGTTCGGCACCTCGCAGGCGACCAGCCGGGGCTGGGGCGACTGGCTGGTGATCGGCTGCCTGCTGCTCGGCGCCGCCCTGCTGACGGCCTTCGCCCTGTTCGAGCGCCGGACCACGCACCCGCTGATGCCGCCGCACATCGTCGGCGACCGGAACCGGGGCGGCGCCGCGATCGCGGTCGGCATGGCGATGATCGGGATGTTCGGCCTGTTCCTCTTCCTCACCTACTACCTCCAGGCCGTCAAGGGCTACTCCCCGGTGATGGCCGGTGTCGCCTTCCTGCCGATGACCGCCGCGATCATCGGCAGCTCGACCGGTATCGCCGCCCGGCTGATGACCCGAGTACCGTCCCGGAACCTGGTGGTGCCCGGTCTGCTGCTGGCCGCCGCCGGTATGGCCTGGCTGATCCAGATGAAGGTCGACAGCTCCTACACGACCGTGGTGCTGCCCAGTGAGCTGCTGCTCGGCTTCGGCATGGGCATGGTCTTCATGCCGACCATGAGCCTGGCCACCCTCGGGGTGGCACCGTACGAGACCGGCGCGGCCTCCGCCATCATCAACACCGCTCAGCAGGTGGGTGGTTCGATCGGCACCGCGCTGCTCAACACCATCGCGGCCAGCGCCACGGCCGCCTACCTGGCGACCCGGAACGCGGGCACCCCGGGGGTCCAGTCGGCCGGCGCGGTGCACGGCTACGTGGTGGCGACCGTGGTGGCGATGTGCATCCTGCTGACGGCGGCGCTGATCACCTTCCTGATGATCGACCACAAACCGAAGCCGGGGGAGGCGGAGTCCGCCGAGGCCACGGCGGAGATGCTGGCCTGAGCGGTCTGCAATCCCTTGCGGAATCTTGCCGCAAGGGATTGCCCATGTCCTGGCGCCCTGGTTGACTCCGGCCCATGACCGACTACGACCTGCTGGTGGTCGGCGGCACCGGCGTGGACACCATCGTCCGGCTGGACCGCCTCGAACTGCCGGACGCCGACTCCCAGTCCGTCCCACCGATCCGCGACTACGTGGCGCACACCGGCAACGGCGTGGCGCTCGGGGCGCACCTGCTCGGGCTGCGCACCCACTTCCTGGACTTCCTCGGCGAGGACCCGCAGGCCGAGCTGATCCTGGCCGAGTACCGGCGCCGGGGGCTGCCGTTCAGTCACCTGCGCTCGCCCGCCGGCACCCCGCGCTCGGTCAACCTGGTGGACGCCCAGGGCCGCCGGTTCTCGTTCTACGACGGCCGCCACCCGGCCGAACTCCGGCTGCCCGCCGAGTTCTACCGGCCGTACCTGGAGCGCAGCCGCCACGTGCACCTGTCCATCACCGGCGTGAACCGGGACATGTACGCCGACATCCGGCGGCTCGGCCTGACCAGCTCCACCGACCTGCACGACTGGGACGGCGTCAACCCGCACCACCGGCACTATGCGGTCAACTCCGACCTGGTGTTCCTGTCGGTGGCGGGCTGCCGGGGCCGGCACGAGCAGGTGATGCGGCAGATCCTCGCCGAGGGCCGGGCCACCCTGGTCTCCGCCACCGACGGCGCCAACGGCAGCTACCTGCTGACGCGGGATCAGCCGGACACCGTCCACCACCTGCCGACGGTCGACCCCGGGCGCCCGATCGTGGACAGCAACGGTGCGGGCGACGCGTACGTGACCGGCTTCCTGCACAGTTGGTTCGCCGGGCGCCCCGCACTGGACTGCGCCCGGGCGGGTGCGGTGGCCGGAGCGTACGCCTGCACGTCGGTGGGCACCCACACCGACTTCATCTCGCCCCAGCAGCTGGCCGCCGGGCTCGCCTGATCAGTCGGTGTCGTCCGGGTGCAGCGCGATGTGATCGGCCGCCAGGTCGGCTGCCACCCGGTGCTGCATGCCCAGCGCGGCCAGGAACTTGGCGGGCAGCTGGACCCGGCCGGTGCGGTCCAGCATCACGTACTCGCGCTCGCTGACCGTCTCCTGGCCGTGCTCGTCGGTCACGGTGCGGCGGAGCACCTCGCTACTGGTGCGGCCGTCCCGGATCGCCACCGTACGGCGCACCTCACCGGCCACCATCGGGTCGTGGGTGACCACCACCACGGTGGTGCCGAGTTCACGGTTGACGGTACGGAAGGCCTCGAAGATCCCGGTGGCGGTCTCCGAGTCCAGCTCGCCGGTGGGCTCGTCGGCGAGCAGCACCGCCGGTTCGTTGGCCAGCGCGACCGCGATCGCCACCCGCTGCTGCTGGCCGCCGGAGAGCTCGGCCGGGCGGCGGTGGCCCAACTCGCCGATGTCCAGCGCCTCCAGGAGCTCGGCCACCCGGGCCCGCTGCCGCTTGGCGGCCCGGTGGCCCGAGCGCAGCTCCATCGGCAGTGCGACGTTCTGAGCGGCCGTCAGGAACGGCAGCAGGTTGCGCGCGGTCTGCTGCCAGATGAAGCCGACCACCTCGCGGCGGTAGCGCAGCCGGTCCTTGGCGGTCATCGTCAGCAGGTCGCAGCCCGCCACGGTGGCCGCGCCGGCGGTCGGGGTGTCCAGACCGGCCAGCACGTTCAGCAGGGTGGACTTGCCACTGCCGGAGGCGCCGACCAGGGCCACCAGGTCGCCCTGGTCCACCGTCAGGTCGAGTCCCTGGAGCGCCTGGACCTCGATCCCGTCCGCGTTGAAGATCCGGACCAGCCGCTCGCAGCTGATCGCCAGGCCCGGCCGGACGCTCTGCGGTGCGGCGGCGGCCAGCGCCTTGCGCTGGAGCTCGGCCAGGCTCGTGGGCGGAGTGCTCATCGGGTGTCTCCCGCTCGTAGCTCGGTGGTGATCTGCCGACGGGCGGTGACGGCGGCCTCGGCCAGCACCGCGAGGGCGGCCAACAGCGCCAGCCCGAGGGTCTGTTCGACGATCGGTGCGGCGGTGAGCCGAAGCCCGGAGGGGACCTCGGCGCCGACCAGGGGGGAGAGGTCGACGGCCGGGCCGAGCAGCAGGATGCAGCCGAGCGCCGTCAGTGCCCCGCCGAGGGCGGCGAACAGTGCCTGCGGCAGTGCCTCGGCCAGGATCAGCGCCAGCCCCTGCCGGGGCCGCAGGCCCATGGTGCGCAGGCGGGCCAGCATCGCGGCCCGCTCGGGCCCGGCCCGGAACAGCGTCAGCAGGACGGAGAGCAGTGCGAACAGCGCCGTGGCGCCGACCGTGACCCAGAACAGCCGCTCGGCCGAGTTCTGCAGCGGGTCGCTGCCGAGCTCCGCGACCATCCCGGCACTGGTCCGCACCAGGTGGCCCGGCCGGGTGCCGACGGCCGGGGGCCCGAGGAACTCCTCGGCCAGCGCGCGCAGTCGGGCGTCGTCGAGGTGCCCGTCGGCCAGCCACTTGTCCGGGCCGCCGAGCCGGGGCAGCAGTTCGGCAGCCGGACCGACCGGCAGCACCACGTTGGTGGCGGCCGTCCCGCTCAGGGCCGGGGTGCCGTCGGCGATGCCGACGGTGCGGATCGGGACCGCCTCGCCGCCGCCCAGCCGGAGGGTGAAGTCGCCCTCCGGCAGGTCACTGCTGATCAGAGCGGGCAGCGGCCGGCCCGGTACGGGGGTGAGCAGGGCCGGGTCGAACCGGCCCCGCCCGGCGACCTCGGCCAGCCTGGCGTACCCGACCGGGTCGGCCAGCACCACGTTGACCCGGACCGAACCGCCGTTGCCGGTCGACATGGTGACGTCGTCCTCGGTCCAGACCGGCAGTGCCGTCTCCACCCCGGGCAGTTGGCCGGCCGCCGTGACGAAGCCCGTCGGCAGCGAGCCGTTCAGCTGGGCGCTGACCACGGCGTCGGCGCCGATGGTGTGCCGGGCCACCGTGGTCCGGTTGGCGGCGACCGAGCTCAGTACGGTGGCGCCGACCGCGCCGCAGGTCACCGCGAGCACCAGGGCGAGCAGCGGCAGCACCGAGGGCCGCGAGCGCGGGCCGCTGCCCCGGGCGGCCCTGGCCAGGCCGAGGAAGGCGATCGCGCCGGGCCGGGGCCTGGCCCAGCGGGCCAGCAGCCCGATCAGGGCGGGCTGGAGCCGGGCCAGCAGCAGTGCGCCGGTCAGTGCGAGCAGCAGTGGGGCGGCCACCAGCAGGGGGTCCACCCCTTCGCCGAGCGGGGCCACCCCGCGTCGGGCGACCTGGGTGGCGGCCGCCACCGTGGCGGCCAGCACGGCGAGTTCGGCCATCAGGCGGCGGCGTCCGGCCCGGGCCTGGCCGGCCGGGTTGCGGAGCAGCAGGGCGGTCCGGACCGGGAAGGCCAGCAGGGCGAGCAGGGTGACCGAGCCCGCCGCGACGGTGGCGGTCAGCCAGCGCGGGGTGGGCAGCAGGGTGAAGGCGAGCAGCGCGCCGAGCCCGGCGGCGGGGAGCACGGTCAGCGCCCCCTCGCCGAGCAGCCGCCGGCAGATCCCGCCGGTCCTGGCACCACGGGCCCGGAGCAGCCGCAGCTCGGCCGTCCGCCGTTCGGCGGTCAGTGCCGCCGCGAGGCAGAGCACCACGGCGGCCACACCGGCGGCGCCGGCCGGGCCGATCGCGGTGAGCGAGTCGATCGCGGACTGCCGCTTCCGGGCGGTGTCGATCAGGAGCCGCAGGTCGGTGCTGATCCGCAGGCCGGGCCGGTTGGTGCTGGTGGTCATCCGGGCGGCGATCGGTCCTGCGGTGACCGCCGCGAGGTCGAAGGAGTTCTGCCGGAGCTTGACCGCCCGCAGCGCGTCCACCTGCACCGGCAGCCGCCAAAAGTCCTCGTCCCCGTTGCCCCAGCCGGCCATCCGGGACAACGCCTCCGGGCCGGTCAGCGCGATGGTGTACCAGTACGCCTGCGGTGGCTCCCACGGGCCCATGTAGCGCAGGTTCTTGCACGCCTTGAGGGCACACCCCTCCCCGGCCCAGAACACGTCGGACGGGTCCTGGACCGTGTACAGGCCGGCCACTTGGGCCTGCTGCGGGCCCAGCCCCACGGCGCTGCCGTCGAGCACCGAGCCGAGTTTGATGCCGATGGTCTCGGCGGCGCCCGCCGCCAGCGCGATCTGGACCGGCGCCCCCTCCGTAGCGCCGCCCGGCCACTGACCGGCCGTCAGCCGGAGGTGGTCCTGTGCCCCGTGCAGGTACAGCAGGGCGAGCTCGGGCGGGAGGCCCTCCGGGCGGTCCAGCCCGGGATCCCGCAGCTCACGCGTCTTGTTGCCGCGGCGTCCGTACACCGGACCGCTCGGGTCGAGCGGGAGCACCGCGCCGACGGCGCCGGTGAGTTCGGCCAGGGTGGTGTCCAGGTTCTTCGCCGGGTCGCCGCCGCCCGAGGCCGGGCCCGAGGTGACCCGCACGCTGGTGGTGAGCGGACCGTGCGCGCCCAGGAAGCTGTGCAGCGCGTCGTTCGCACCCCGGTCCAGCGCCCGGGGGAGTGCGGCCGCCAGGAAGACCATGGCCAGTGCCAGGGTGGCGGTGAGCAGGGCGGCCAGCGGCGCGGTGCGCAGCCGAGTACGGACCCAGGGGGCCGGGGTGCTCATTTCTCCTCCACGAACCGGAGCCGGGCGGCCACGTCCCGGCGGCGTCCGCCGACCAGGAAGGCGGACAGCAGCGGCAGGGCGGCGGTCCCGGCCGCCAGGGCCAGCACCTGACCGAGCGGCAGCCCGACCAGGACCTCGGGAACCGGCGGGCGGGCCGCCGGGGTGAGCACCACCAGGGGCACCACCAGGTGGACCAGTACGGCTCCGAGCAACAGCCCGACCGCGGTGCCGATCGCGACCAGCACCACCTGCTCGGCGGCGGCGGTCCGGTTCAGCAGCCGTCGGGACGCGCCCAGCGCGAGCAGCACGGCCGACTCGCCGGCCCGCTCGCTCGCCGAGGCGGCCGAGGCGGCGGTGAAGCCGATCGCGGCCAGCACGGCGGCGGCCAGCGCCAGCGCGGCCAGCGCACTCTGCGGGGCGGCGCTCAGCGGGTCACCGACCCGGGCGGCGGTGTTCTCCTCACGGAGCGTCAGCTGCTGGGCGGTCGGTCCGGCCCGCAGGGCGGCGGCGGCCTCGGCCGGGGTGCGGTCGCCGGGGCCGGAGGCGGGCAGCCACCACTCGTTGACGGCCGGGAGGTCGGAGCCCCGGTCGCTCAGCCACCGGTCGGTGCGGGGCAGGTCGAGCAGCAGGGCGGTGGTGCCGTACACCGGCAGCGCCTCGACCGCGCCGGTGATCCGGACCGGCAGGTTGGCGTTGCCGACCTGGACCTTGATCAGGTCGCCGACCCTGGCGCCGACGGCCGTCAGGTAGGCGCGGGTGGCCAGGCCGTTGACGTCCGGGCCCGACTTGGTGCTGCCGGGGGCGAGCAGCATGCTGCGGGGGCTGGTGGACTGCGTGTAACCGACGGCCAGCACCGAGTCCGCGGCGGCGCCGCTGCGCATGTCCACCGGGGGGCCGACCTCGGCCGTCGCGGTCCAGGCGCCGACGGGCACCGGGACGGCGGTGGCAGGTCCGGTCGCGGTGTCGGAGACGGCGAGGCGACGGACCGTCAGCTCGCCGCCGCCCTCCCGCGGACCGGTGGGGTGGGTCAGCTCGAAGCCGGTCAGGGTCAGCGGCGCGGCGACCGCGCCGAGCGGTGCGGCGGTCAGCGCGCCCAGGTCCACCGAGACGGTCAGCTCGCTCCGGGGCGGCAGCTGCGGAACCAGGACGCGGTGGGACACCCCGAAGCCGTCCCGCAGCTGGAGCCAGAGGTCGGGCGAGTGCAACGGCTCCGGCGCTGCGCCGGGGAAGTACCTGGCCCAGTCCCCGATGGGGGCGTCGGCGACCTGGACCGCCACGGTCAGGTCGATCCGGGCCGGCTTCCCGGGCAGCCGGAGCCCGGCCGGCTGCGGCTCGGACAGCGGCGCGAACAGCTCCCCGGCCGACCGGTCGTCGAACAGGTCGGGCCTGACGGCCAGTTCGCCGGCCGCGCGGGCGGTGTCGGTCAGCAGCACCCGGCCCGGCAGGTCGCCCGGCAGGGACTGGTCGATCCGGGCCACCGGCAGCAGCCGGTCGCCGCCGGGCAGGGCCGCGTACCGGCCGCCCTGGCCCAGCGTGGGCAGCGCCGAGCCCCAGATCCGCAGACCGCCCGCCGTGGCGAAGTCGGCCTGGTCGTGCTGCGAGTCGCGCCAGGCGGCGTGCTGGCCGAGGGCGAGCACGCCGGTGGCGACCGCCAGCACCAGCAGCAGCACCGGGCCGTTCGCCCGGCCCGGGCGGCGGGCCAGCTGCCAGCCGCCCAGCGCCGGGCCGAGGCCACGGCCCCGGGCGGCCAGCCGGGCCCCGAGCCGGGCGGCGAACGGGAGCAGCCGGAGCACCAGCAGGGTCCCGGCGCAGAGTGCCAGGGTGGGCGCCGCGACCAGCACCGGGTCGATGCCCAACTGCCCGTCGGCGTCCACCGAGAGGCCGCCGGTGCGGGCACCGAGCTGCTGGTACGCGACCACGGCCAGGGCGAGCAGCGCCAGGTCGGCGCCGGAGCGGGCGACGGTGCTGACCACGGCCTGCCGGCGGGACACCACCCGGCCGCCGTCGCCCCGGAGCACGGTGGGCAGCGCGGTGAGCGCGACACAGACCAGCGCGCAGGCCCCGGCCACCGGCCAGCGGACGGCGGTGTCGGCATGGTCCAGTGGCATCCCGGTCAGCGGGCCGTAGCTGGTCAGCAGCCGCAGCAGCGGCCCGGTCAGCAGCGGGGCGAGCAGGGCGGCGGGCAGCGCGAGCAGCAGCGCCTCGACGGCCGTCCAGGCCGCCAGCCTGCGCCGGGTCGCGCCGCGCGCGGTGAGCAGGGCGTTCTCCCGGACCTGACGCTCCGACACCAGGTGCACCACCAGCAGCAGGGCAGCCCCGGCCAGTACCGCCAGCTGGAGCGCCCCGATCAGCAGGGTGGACTTGGTGACCAGCGTCGCCGAGTGCAACTCGGCCAGCAGGGCGGGCAGTTCGGTCTGCACCTGGGTGCCGGGGAGGTGCTGCTTGAGCAGATCGGGCAACTGGGCGGCCCTGGCCCTGAGTTGCTCGACCCGTTCCGGGTCGGCGGTGGTGAAGTCGGCGGTCAGCAGCGAGCCCCGGCTGCCCTGCGTCAGCAGGCCGGACCTGAACACACCGTCGTCGACCAGCATCGGCCCGTACGTGGTGAAGCCCATGACCTGGATCTCGCGGCCACCGAGCGGGTCCAGCCGCCAGTAGGGCGCATCGCGGTCGGCGGCCTGGTAGACCCCGGTGACCCTGATGGTGAGCGGGGCGCCGCCGTACCGGTCGGACAGGGTGACCTGGGCGGGCAGTGCGGCTTCGGTCAGGCCGAGCCGGGAGAGCGTGCTCTGCGGGACGGCGGTCTGGACGGTTCCGTCGGCGGCCGGCCACTGACCGGCCGTCAACCGCAGCCGGCTCCGGTCCAGTGCGGCCAGCACGGTCAGATCCACCTCGCGGCTGGGGCCCGGCGCACCCGGCAGTCCGTACGAGCGGCTGCGGGCGAGACTCTGCACGGTGACCGGCAGCCCGTCGAAGAGCTCCGCGCCGAAGGCGGTGACCCCGGCGTCGTCCACGGCCCTGGTGTCCAGCGCGTGGTCGGCACTCAGCAGCACGCCGACCCTGGAGCCGCCGTCCAGATTTCGCCGTAGACCGGCCTCGGCGACGGTGCGGTTGAACGCCACCAGCGTGGTCAGCACGGTCGTGGTGATCAGTACGGTGAACAGCACCGCAGCTGCGAGTGGCAGCCGACCGCGCAGCCGACGCAGGACAAAGCCGAGCATGTGTCTTCCCCCCGTTCCGGCCGCCCTGTACCGGATAGCGGACGACTCTGTCAGATTCGAACAGCAAGTGGAAGGGCCTTGCGCGAACCATGTCCGAGCTGCGCAGAATCGAGCATCTTCACACCGGATCGTCCACGGGGGACAGCACTGATGACGGACACTCAATCGCCGATGGTCGTGGTCGAGGATCTTCGCCGCAGCTTCGGTACCGAACCGCGTACGGTGCACGCGCTGCGCGGGGTCTCCTTCACCGCCGCGAGGGGTGAACTCACCGCGCTCAAGGGCCGGTCGGGCTCCGGCAAGACCACCCTGCTCAACCTGGTCGGCGGCCTGGACGCCCCCACCAGTGGCCGGATCTCGCTGGACGGCAACGACCTCTCCGCGCTCGACGAGGCAGGCCGGCTCGCGCTGCGCCGGGACCGGATCGGCTTCGTCTTCCAGTCCTTCGGCCTGCTGCCGGTGCTCACCGCCGCTGAGAACGTCGGCGTCCCGATGCGGCTGCGCAAGCTCCCCGCCGCCGAACGCGAGGAGCGGGTCCGCACCCTGCTCGCCCTGGTCGGCCTGGCCGACCACGCCGAGCAGCGGCCCGCCGAACTCTCCGGCGGCCAGCAGCAGCGGGTCGCGATCGCCCGCGCGCTGGCCAACGACCCCGCGCTGATCATCGCCGACGAACCCACCGGACAGCTCGACTCCGAGACCGGCCTCGCCGTGATGGAACTGCTCCGCGCCGTGGTGCACTCCCAGGGCGTCACCGCCCTGGTCGCCACCCACGACCCGACCCTGATGGCCCAGGCCGACCGGGTGGTCTCGCTGCACGACGGTCGGATCGTGGAGGCGGACTGACCCGCCGTCGGCAGGCGGTCCGACGGGGCGTCAGCCGGGCAAACTCCCCGGAACTCTCACCGCACTCCCAGCGAAAGCTCACCCGATCTCCAGCTGGGCGGCCCATAGTCGTACCGAACCGTACGGGGTGACCGCGACGTTGGGAGCACCTGCATGACCACCGCGCACCGACTCGCGATCGTGACCGTGATCGCCGCCCTGGTGGCCGTCTCGCCGGTCGCCGCCCGGCCCACCGCTCCGGCCTCGGCCGAGACGGCCGGGCCGACTGCCGTCCCCGCCGCCGTCCCCCCGGTGGCCGAGAGCGTGGTCGCCGCTGCCCCCACGGCCGATCCGACCCCCTCGGTCACCGCCCCACCCGCTGCCCCGGTGCCCGTGGACGCCCCGGACGAACCCGGCCCGACCGCCGTCGCCTCCCCCTCGGCCACCGCGTCGGCCGCCGCCCCGTCCGCCACCAGGAAGACCCCGACCGCCACCGCCACCGCGCCCTCCGTCCCGACCCCGTTGCCCGCGCCTTCCCCGTCGGCGTCCCCCTCGTCCGGTCCCGGCACCACCGCCACCGCCCCGGTGAGCACCGAATCCGCCCGGGTCGGCGCCCTGTTCTCCGACGGCCACCACTTCTGCACGGCGAGCGTCGTGGCCAGCCCGAGCGGCACCTTCGTCCTCACCGCCGCGCACTGCCTGTCCACCGCGAGCGGTGTCACCTTCGCCCCCGGCTATCGCAACGGGACCCGCCCGTACGGGACTTGGCAGGTCACCGCCGTCCACACCACCGAGGGCTGGCAGCAGGACCAGGACCCGGACGAGGACTACGCCCTGTTGGAGATCGCCCCCGACACCACCGGCCGCACCGTCCAGGCGGTCGTCGGCGGCAACCCGATCGCCTACAACACCTCCCTCACCACCACCGCCCGCCTGTACGGCTACCCCAGCCGCAGCGACGCCCCCATCGTCTGTACCAACGCCACCACCGCCCAGTCGGCCCACCAACGCCGGATCGCCTGCCCCGACTTCCCCGGTGGCACCAGCGGTGGCCCCTTCATCGAAGCCGCCACCGGCCGCGTCATCGGCGTGATCGGCGGCTTCGAGGAGGGCGGCGCCACCGAGGACATCTCCTACGGCGCCCACTTCGACGACACCCTGGCCGCCCTCTTCACGGACGTGACCACCGGCTGACCACCCGGCCCCGCACGCGACCGCACCGCCTCGGCCGCCCCGCCTCGACCGCACCCCGGACATGACGAAGGCCCAAGCTGACCAGTGGTCAACTTGGGCCTCTTCAGCACCTCTTGCGAAGTGCCCCCGGCAGGATTCGAACCTGCGCACCCGCCTCCGGAGGGCGGTGCTCTATCCCCTGAGCTACGGGGGCCTGCATGGTGTCCCGTGGTGGCGACGTGGAGAACATTACCAGGCCGGGGGAGTGGTCCGTGCACGGGTTTCGGGGGTGGGTCGGGCCGGTGCGAACGGAAGTGGGGAAAGGCCGGACGGGTGGGCGGGAGCGCGGCTACCCTCGGTGAGGTGTCCGGAGCGCCCGGGCGGGTCCTCGTGGTGGACGACAGCGAGGTGATCCGCCAGCTGATCAGAGTCAACCTGGAGCTCGAGGGCTTCGAGGTGGTGACGGCTGCCGACGGCGCGGAGTGCCTGGAGGTGGTCCGCCGGGTGGCTCCTGACGTGGTGACACTCGACGTGATGATGCCGAGGCTGGACGGCCTGCGGACGGCGGCCCGATTGCGGGCGGCCCCGGCGACCAGGCGGCTACCGATCGCGATCGTGAGCGCGTGTGCGCCGGCCGAGCTGCGGCAGGGCGAGTCGGTCGGGGTGGACGGGTACCTCGGGAAGCCGTTCGACCCGGCGGAGTTGGTGGCGCTGGTCCGGCGGCTGATGCTGCTGAGCGGACGGGACGCCCCGCGGCAGCGCTTCGCCTACGGATTCGGCAGCGGGTTCGGCTCCGGGTTCGGTGGGGGGTTCGGCGGCGGGTTCAGTGGCGGCTTCGGTTCGGAGCTGGGGGAGAGCGGCTGACGTTCGCCCAGAGCGAACATCGACACCGGAAAGCCGCGGCACGCCCGTCTCAACGGGTAAACCAGGTGCGGCCGTGTACCGCCTCTCGCCTAGGCTGGGGCCCGTGACACCCGCAGAGCTTTCCCAGGCAGTCCAGGCCGCAGTGAGCGCCGCCGTAGAGGCGGGCGAGCTGACCGTCGCCGTGCCCGAGCACGTGACGATCGAGCGGCCCAAGAACAGGGACCACGGCGACTACGCCACCAACGTGGCCCTCCAGCTCGCGAAGGCGGCCGGCAAGCCGCCGCGAGCCGTCGCGGAGAGCCTGGCCGCCCGCCTGCGAGAGATCGCCGGTGTCAGCAAGGTCGACATCGCCGGCCCCGGCTTCCTGAACATCACGCTGGACGCCGCCACCCAGGGTGAGCTGGCCCGCACCATCGTCGAGGCCGGCCCGGCGTACGGCCGGAACGAGGCGCTCAAGGGTCTGAAGATCAACCTTGAGTTCGTCTCCGCCAACCCGACCGGACCGATCCACATCGGCGGCGTCCGCTGGGCGGCCGTCGGTGACTCGCTGGCCCGGGTGCTCCGGGCCACCGGCGCCGAGGTCACCACCGAGTACTACCTGAACGACGCCGGCGTGCAGATCGGCAAGTTCGCCGCCTCCCTGCAGGCCGCCGCGAACGGCCGGCCCGCGCCCGCCGACGGATACGTGGGCGAGTACATCGTCGACATCGCCAAGGCGCTGGTGGCCGGCGTCCCGGGCGTGCTCGACCTGCCCGAGGCCGAGCAGCTGGAGGTCTTCCGGGTCGAGGGCCTCAAGCTGATGGTCGCCGAGATCAAGCGCTCGATGGACGAGTTCGGCACCCACTTCGACGTCTGGTTCTCGGAGAAGTCGCTGCACGACTCCGGCGCCGTCGAGAAGGCGATCGGGCGGCTGCGCGAGCAGGGCCACGTCTTCGACCAGGAGGGTGCGATCTGGCTGCGCACCACCGACTTCGGCGACGACAAGGACCGGGTGCTGGTCAAGGCCGACGGCGAGACCACCTACTTCGCCGCCGACGCCGCGTACTACCTGAGCAAGCGGGACCGGGGCAGCGAGGTCTCGGTCTACATGCTCGGCGCGGACCACCACGGCTACGTCAACCGGCTGAAGGCCATCTCGGCCTGCGCGGGCGACGACATGGACCGCAACATCGAGGTCAAGATCGGCCAGTTCGTCAAGATGGTCCGGGATGGTGAGGAGGTCCGGATGTCGAAGCGGGCCGGCAACATCATCACCATCGACGACGTGATCGACTGGATCGGCGTGGACGCAGCCCGGTACACCCTGGCCCGCTCGTCCACCGACTCCACCATCACGCTCGACATCAACCTGCTGACCCGCCAGGCCAACGAGAACCCGGTCTTTTACGTGCAGTACGCGCACACCCGGATGTGCGGCGTGCAGCGCAAGGCGGCCGAGCGGGGCATCACCAAGTCCGCCGACTTCAAGCCGGAGCTGCTCAGCACCGAGTGGGAGTCCACCCTGCTCGGCCAGCTCGGCGAGTTCCCCCGGGTGCTGGCCAAGGCCGGCGAGCACCGCGAGCCGCACCACGTGGCCCGCTATCTGGAGGATCTGGCCGGCGACTACCACCGGTTCTACGACCACTGCCAGATCCTGCCCAAGGGCGACGAGCCGGTCACCGACCTGACGCACGCCCGGCTCTGGCTGGCCGACGCCACGCGCACGGTCATCGCCAACGGGCTCACGCTGCTGGGCGTATCCACGCCCGAGCGGATGTAGTCGCCAACCCCCAAGCGCCCCGGGGGCGGTGACGGTCCGTCAGGACACGTCACCGCTACCTGGCCCCGCCGAGCGACCTGAACGCGCTCGACCCCAAGGTCTGGTCCCGTACGGTCGCCCGCGACGCCGACGGCGTGGCCACCGTCGGCGGCATCGACGTCAAGACGCTGGCCGCCGAGTACGGCACCCCGGCGTACGTGATGGACGAGGCCGACTTCCGGGCCCGGGCCCGGGCCTGGCGGGACGCCTTCGGCGAAGGCGCGGACGTCTACTACGCGGGCAAGGCGTTCCTCTCCAAGGCGATCGTCCGCTGGCTGCACGAGGAGGGGCTCAACCTCGACGTGTGCAGCGCGGGCGAGCTGGCCGTCGCGCTGGCCGCCGGGATGCCGGGGGAGCGGATCGCGCTGCACGGCAACAACAAGTCGCCGGACGAGCTGGAGCAGGCGGTCAAGGCGGGCGTCGGGCACGTCGTGGTCGACTCCTACCAGGAGATCGACCGGCTGGCCGCGATCGCGGCCGCCCAGGGGGTCCGGCAGCCGGTGCTGATCCGGGTGACGGTCGGCGTCGAGGCGCACACCCACGAGTTCATCGCCACCGCGCACGAGGACCAGAAGTTCGGCCTGTCGCTGAGCGGCGGCCGGGCGGCCGAGGCGGTCCGCCGCACCCTCGCGCACCCGAGCCTCGAACTGCGCGGCATCCACTCGCACATCGGCTCGCAGATCTTCGACACGGCAGGCTTCGAGGTGGCCGCCCGCCGGGTGGTCGGGCTGCTGGTGCAGGTCAGGGACGAGCACGGGGTCGAGCTGCCGGAGATCGACCTCGGCGGCGGCCTGGGCATCGCGTACACCAGCGAGGACGACCCGCGCGAGCCCGCCGAGATCGCCGCCTCGCTGGCCGAGATCGTCCGCCGGGAGTGCGCCGCAGCCAGTCTGAACGCACCGCGCCTGAGCGTCGAGCCCGGCCGGGCGATCGTCGGCCCGACCGCGTTCACGCTGTACGAGGTCGGTACGATCAAGCCGCTCGACGGCCTGCGCACCTATGTCAGCGTCGACGGCGGTATGTCGGACAACATCCGCACCGCGCTCTACGACGCCGAGTACTCCGTCGCCCTCGTCTCGCGCACCAGCGAGGCCGAGCCGATGCTGGTCCGGGTGGTCGGCAAGCACTGCGAGTCCGGCGACATCGTGGTCCGGGACGCCTTCCTGCCCGCCGACCTGACGCCGGGTGACCTGATCGCGGTCCCGGCCACCGGCGCGTACTGCCGCTCGATGGCGAGCAACTACAACCACGCCCTCAAGCCTCCCGTGCTCGCCGTCCTGGACGGTGCGGCCCGGGTGATCGTCCGCCGTGAGACGGAGCAGGATCTCCTGCGCCTCGATCTCGGATGAGGAAATTCTCGTCTCAGATGATGGACCAGCCATAGATTCGTGCGGCTGGTCCCGGAGACTGGTACAGACCGAATACCCTGCGGGCGGCGAATACCGCTGACCAATCAGCCCGCGGAAAACCCGAGAAAGCAGAGCGGAGTCGGATGATGCGTACGCGCCCGCTGAAGGTGGCGTTGCTGGGCTGTGGTGTGGTGGGCTCCGAGGTGGCGCGCATCATGACGACGGACGCCGCCGACCTCGCCGCGCGGATCGGCGCTCCGGTCGAGCTCGTCGGCGTCGCGGTCCGCCGGGCCGGCCGGGCCCGCGCCGGAGTCCCCGAGCACCTGATCACCACCGACGCCGAGGCGCTGGTGAACCGCGGTGACATCGACGTGGTGATCGAGGTCGTCGGCGGTATCGAGCCGTCCAAACACCTCATCCTGAGCGCCTTCGCGAACGGCGCCTCGGTGGTCTCCGCCAACAAGGCGCTGCTGGCCAAGGACGGTGCCGAGCTGCACGCCGCCGCCGCCAAGGCGGGCGTGGACCTGTACTACGAGGCCGCCGTCGCCGGTGCCATCCCGCTGCTCCGCCCGCTCCGCGAGTCGCTCGCCGGGGACAAGGTGAACCGGGTGCTCGGCATCGTCAACGGCACCACCAACTTCATCATGGACAAGATGGACTCCACCGGCGCCGGGTACTCCGAGGCGCTCGAGGAGGCCACCGCGCTCGGCTACGCCGAGGCCGACCCGACCGCCGACGTGGAGGGCTTCGACGCCGCCGCCAAGGCCGCCATCCTGGCCGGGATCGCCTTCCACACCAAGGTCACCGCCGCGGACGTCTACCGCGAGGGCATCACCGAGGTGACCGCCGCCGACATCGCCTCCGCCAAGGAGATGGGCTGCGTGGTCAAGCTGCTGGCGATCTGCGAGCGGGCGGCCGACGGCGAGTCGGTCACCGCCAGGGTGCACCCCGCGATGCTGCCGCTGAGCCACCCGCTGGCCTCGGTCCGCGAGGCGTACAACGCGGTCTTCGTGGAGGCCGAGGCGGCCGGCCGGCTGATGTTCTACGGCCCCGGCGCCGGTGGCGCGCCGACCGCCTCCGCGGTGCTCGGCGACCTGGTCGCGGTCTGCCGCAACAAGGTCAACGGCACCACCGGGCCCGGCGACTCGGTGTACACCCAGCTCCCGGCCAAGCCGATGGACCAGGTGATCACCCGGTACCACGTCAGCCTGGACGTGGACGACCGCGCGGGCGTGCTGGCCCAGGTGGCCTCCGTCTTCGCCGAGCACGGCGTGTCCATCGACACCGTGCGCCAGCAGGGCCGCGACGGCGACGCCTCGCTCGTCGTGGTCACCCACCGCGCCACCGACGCCGCCCTGTCGGCGACGGTCGACAAGCTCCGTGCGCTGGACAGCGTGCGGGACGTGGCCAGCATCATGCGGGTTGAAGGGGAGTAGGAAGCACCATGAACGCCGTCATCCAGAGCGGTCGTACCCACCAGTGGCGCGGCCTCATCGAGGAGTACCGCGACCGGCTGCCGGTCTCCGCCGCCACCCCCGTGGTCTCCCTGCTCGAGGGCGGCACGCCGCTCGTCCCCGCCCAGGTGCTCTCCGAGCGCACCGGCTGTGAGGTCTACCTCAAGGTCGAGGGCGCCAACCCGACCGGGTCCTTCAAGGACCGCGGTATGACGATGGCGATCTCCAAGGCCAAGGAGGACGGCGCCCAGGCCGTCATCTGCGCCTCCACCGGCAACACCTCGGCCTCCGCCGCCGCGTACGCGGTGCGCGCGGGCATGGTCTGCGCCGTGCTGGTGCCGCAGGGCAAGATCGCGCTCGGCAAGATGGGCCAGGCGCTGGTGCACGGCGCGAAGATCCTCCAGGTGGACGGGAACTTCGACGACTGCCTCACCCTTGCGCGTGAACTCTCCGAGAAGTACCCGGTGGCGCTGGTCAACTCGGTGAACCCGGTCCGGATCGAGGGCCAGAAGACCGCCGCCTTCGAGATCGTCGACATGCTCGGCGACGCCCCCGACATCCACGTCCTCCCGGTCGGCAACGCGGGCAACATCACCGCCTACTGGAGGGGCTACACCGAGTACGCCAAGGACGGTCTGGCCGACCGCACCCCGCGGATGTGGGGCTTCCAGGCGTCCGGCTCGGCCCCGATCGTGGACGGCGCCCCGGTGCTCAACCCGCAGACCATCGCCACCGCGATCCGGATCGGCAACCCGGCCTCCTGGGACTACGCGCTCGCCGCGCGGGACGAGTCGGGCGGCCTGATCGACAAGGTGACGGACCGTCAGATCCTGTCCGCCTACCGCCTGCTGGCCGCGCAGGAGGGTGTCTTCGTGGAGCCCGCCTCGGCCGCCTCGGTGGCCGGCCTGCTGGCCAAGGCGGAGGCCGGCCTGGTCGACCCGGGCCAGCGGATCGTCTGCACCGTGACCGGCAACGGCCTCAAGGACCCGGACTGGGCGGTGGCCGGTGCGCCGCAGCCGCAGATCGTGCCGATCGACCCGGAGGCGGCCGCCCGCCGGCTCGGGCTGCTGGACTGACGAGCTGTCAACAAGCGGGCCGACTCTTTCGGGGGTCGGCCCGCCGTGTTTGCCGGGGCACTCATTTCTGCCCGACTTGTCGCCGACCGCGCCGACTTCCGGGCGGAATCGGTGCCCGCTTTCGCGCAATTTCCGGCCAGATCCGGCAACACGGCAGATCGGAGGGGTGCTGGGTGTACCGCTGTGGAACCTCTCTTCGATAGTCTGGTCAGCAGTGGGCCGCGCCGTGCGCCGCGCCCGCCCCGCCGGGGAGCTGTCGCGAAAACCCCGCACACGTACCACCGCAGGCCCGACCCCAACCGGGCCGTCACCTCCCAGGAGAGTCCCACCACCATGGCTGGTCCCGCGTTCCGTGCTGCCGCCGTCCGGGTCCGGGTCCCCGCGACCAGTGCCAACCTCGGCCCCGGCTTCGACGCCTTCGGACTCGCCCTGGGCCTGTACGACGACGTGGTGGTCCGGGTCGCCGACTCCGGTCTCTCGGTGGACATCGCCGGTGAGGGTGCGGCCACTCTGCCGCGCGACGAACGGCACCTGATGATCCGTTCGATGCGGGCCGCCTTCGACCGCCTCGGCGGTCAGCCGCGCGGCCTGGAGGTGGTCTGCGCCAACCGGATACCGCACGGCCGGGGCCTGGGCTCCTCCTCCGCCGCGATCTGCGCCGGCATCGTCGCTGCCCGCGCCGTCACCATCGGCGGCCCGAGCGCGCTGGACGACGCCGCCTTGCTGGCCCTCGCCTCCGAGCTGGAGGGCCACCCCGACAACGTCGCCGCCTGTCTGCGCGGCGGGTTCACCATCGCCTGGACGGACGAGGACTCCGCCAAGGCGGTCCGGCTCGAGCCGTCCGAGCTGGTCGTCCCGGTGGTCTTCATCCCGTCCACCGAGGTGCTCACCGAGACCGCCCGGGGCCTGTTGCCGAAGACCGTCCCGCTCTCCGACGCCGCCGTCAACGCCGGCCGGGCCGCCCTGCTGGTCGAGGCCCTGACGAACCGTCCGGAACTGCTGCTGGCCGCCACCGAGGACCGGCTGCACCAGGACTACCGGGCCTCCGCGATGCCCGAGAGTGCCGGTCTGGTGGGCGCCCTGCGGGCCGAGGGCATCCCGGCCGTCATCTCCGGCGCGGGCCCCACCGTGCTCGCCCTCGCGGACGAGGCGAACGCCGAGAAACTGCTCACCTTCGCAGGTGACGGCTTTGCCGCGCACCGACTCCGGCTCGACGGCGCCGGCGCCTCGGTGCTGCCGCTGGACGGCTGACCAAGACGGTCACACGGACACGATTGACGAGAACGGGGCCGGGGAATGTCTCAGGGGGTCGGTAGTGTTAACCTCAATGCTGCACCAGGTGCCCTCCGGGGTTCGGTGCGCCACGTCCCGATCCCGAGCCTCCGCTGTTGCGGCCAGTCCGCACGAGTGGGGCCGTGGACGAGCGGGACCACGATTCTCCGGGAGCCCTCCGCAGCGCGTACGCAGCCTGCCTGCGCAAAGGCGGCCGTTTCCCGAAGCCGTGACGGCACCTGACTCCCTCCCGCGGCCTCTCAACTAGAGGCACGCCCGGATGGGGCCCGGCCACCGTCACGCGACGGGGGCCCGGGTATCGCAGGCAGCGGGGTCGGCACGAGACCGATCCGCGCCACTCCGCACCACCGTGCACATCTCAGCTCTTCCCCGACTGGCAGCGCCATTCGGGGGATCACCGCCTCGGACCGACGCAGTCAAGCGTTGGTCAGGACAGCACAACCGGTCGCCGAGCCAGACAGGCCGACGTCCGCTCCAGGGAAGGACCCTTAGTGAGCGACTCCACCGATCTGATGGGCGCGCGCCCCGACGCCGACGCGTCAGACACCGCCGCCCCGGCGGCTCCGGCCAAGCGCCGCCGTACCGCTGCCGCGGGCCTTGACGGCCTGGTCCTGGCCGAGCTGCAGAAGCTCGCCTCGACCCTCGGGATCAGCGGTACCGGACGCCTTCGCAAGAGCCAGCTGATTGACGCCATCAAGGAGAAGAGCGGCGGTGACCCGCTGCTGGCCGGCGCCGCCGCCCCGGCCGCTCCCGCCAAGCGGGCCACCAAGGCCGCGGCTCCGGCCGCCGCCGAGGCCCCTGCGGCCGAGGCCCCCGTGGCCGAGGACCTGGGCGATGTAGCGGCTCCGCCGCGGGCGGCCCGTCGGACCAAGGCCGCCGCCGCTGCGGCCGCCCCGGCCGCCGAGCCGCAGGCCCAGATCGAGATCCCGGTCCAGGCTGCCGCCGAGACCGCCGCCCCGGCCCGTGC
>NZ_JBFUMY010000018.1:0-165512 GCF_054049135.1 Kitasatospora sp. P5_F3
CTCTCGGCGTGCCGGACGAAGGCCACTCGTAGCGGAGCTACTTGGACCTTTGACCGGTGCGGCGAAAGGGCCCCTCCTGCCCGATGCCGGGCAAGGAGGGCGCGTGCCGGGCGGCGCGATGGGGCAAACCTTGCCGGGCGCGGCACTAGCACGCGTCTTCCGGACCACTTCTCAGGAGGTAGCCACGTGGTGTTGCAACTGGTCGAGGCGGGCGACTCCCGCTCACTCGCGGTCGAGACCTTCGGCGATCCGCACGGGCGGCCGGTGTTCGTCCTGCACGGCACCCCGGGCAGCCGGGTCGGCCCGTACCCCCGGACCTCCGTGCTCTACCGCCTCGGGGTCCATCTGATCGCCTTCGACCGGCCCGGCTACGGGGACTCCACCCGGCTGCCGGGCCGCCGGGTGGCCTCGGCGGCGGCCGACGTGGAGGCCATCTCGGACGCGCTGGGGCTGGACGAGATCGCCATCCTCGGCCGCTCCGGCGGCGGGCCGCACGCGCTGGCCTGCGCCGCCCTGCTGCCGCACCGGGTCAGCCGGGTGGCCGCGCTGGTCAGCCTGGCGCCGCGGAACGCCGAGGGCCTGGACTGGTACGCCGGGATGACCGCGTCCAACGTGCACGCCTACCAGGAGGTGGAGCGCGGGCAGCACCGGTTCGCCGCCTCGTTCCAGGCCATGTCCCGCCGGATCAGGGCCGACCCGGCCAGTGTGATCGAGGGCCTGGTCCCCGAGTTGCCGCCCACCGACCGGGCGCTGGTGACCGACTCGGGCATCCGGCAGCGGCTGATCTCCACCTACCGGCAGGCGTTCCGGAACAGCGCCGACGGCTGGATCGACGACGTGCTGGCCTTCACCACCGACTGGGGCTTCAAGGTCGAGGACATCGCCGTGCCGACCAGGTTCTGGCACGGCGCGGACGACCAGTTCTCGCCGGTCGACCACTCCCGCTGGCTGGCCGACCACATCCCCGGCGCCGAGCTCTACCTGGAGCCCGGCGCCGCGCACTTCGGCGCACTGCAGGTGATGGCCGAGGCGATGCGATGGGCTGCCGCCGCTACGGACTGACGAGCGTGGGTGGCTGACCGCCGGTCAGGACCGCGAGCAGGTTGTCCACCGCCAGGTTGCCCATCGCCTGCCGGGTCTGCACGGTGGCGCTGCCCAGGTGCGGGGCGAGCACGGCGTTCGGCTGGGCCAGCAGCGCCGCCGGAACGGCCGGTTCGCGCTCGAAGTTGTCCACGGCGGCGGCCGCGAGGTGCCCGGAGGCGAGGGATTCGGCCAGATCCTGTTCGTCCACCACTCCGGCCACCACGCTCACCAGTACGGCTCCGGCGGGCAGTTGGGCGAGCCGGTGCCGGTCCACCAGGTGGCGGGTGGCGTCACTGAGCGGGCAGGTCACCACCAACACCTGGGAGCGGGCGAAGAGTTCGTCCATCGGCAGCCATTCGGCCCCGGCCTCGTCCGCCGCCGGGAGGCGGTTGCGGTTGTGGTAGGCCACCGGCATCTCGAAGCCGACGGCCCGCCGGGCCACCGCCTGGCCGATCCGGCCCATGCCGAGGATGCCCAGCCGGGCACCGGTCAGCTCCATGCCGAGCAGCATGGTCGGCGCCCAGGCCCAGGGTTCGCCGGAGCGCAGCAGCCGCTCGCCCTCCCCGAGCCGGCGGGTGGCGGCGAGCAGCAGCGCCCAGGTGAAGTCCGCGGTGGCGGCGGTCAGCACGCCCGGGGTGTTGCTGACCAGCACGCCCCGGGCCGCGCAGGCGGCGCGGTCGACGTTGTGGGTGCCGACCGCGTGGTTGGCCACGATCCGCAGCCCCGGACCGGCCGCCGCCAGGAACTCGGCGTCCACCACGTCGTCCAGCGTGGTGATCACCCCGGCCTTGCCGCGCACCGCCGCGAGCAGTGCGGCCCGCGTCATCGGCCGCTCCTCGTCGTGCGAGGTCACCTCGACGTAGGGGGCCAGCCGTTCCACCACACCGGGCGCCAACCGCCGGGTCACCAGTACCGATTCCATGCCCCGCACCCTACTCAACCCAGCTCGGCCGCCTCCCGCAGCTCCACCGAGCGCGGGTTCGCCTCACCGAGTTCGAGCACCACCAGCTCGTTCACCCCGACCCGGAGCAGCGGCTGCGGGCAGAACAGCGTGACCTGCGGACCGCGCTCGTCGTAGCTGCCGAGCAGGAACCCGTTCACCCAGAGCCGGCCGCGCCGGCCGCCGGGTACCGCCAGGAAGGTGTCGCCCGTCGCGTCCAGGGTGAACTCGCCCCGCAGCACCGGTCCTTCGGCGGTGAAGTCGAGCGGCGGCAGGTCCGCACCCAGGTCGAGGACGGCCGTCCGGCAGCCGTGCAGGTACTGCCGCTCGTGCCTGACCCCGCCCGTGATGCCCTTCCGGTCCCCGGTGCCGGGGCCGTAGTTGACCCGGCCGAGCGAGTCGACCAGCAGCTCCAGTGTCACCCCGCCGGGCACCGTGACGGCGTCGCCGGCCACCCCCCGGGCCAGCTCGGCCACCCGCTTGCCGTCCACCAGCAGCACCGCCCGGTCGTGCAACCCCTCGACGGTCAGCGGGAGTTCGGGCCGGTCCTGCGGCACCTCGAAGACGTACCTGACCACCCCGTGCTCGATCCCCAGCTCCTCGAAGGTGGGCGGCACCGGGTGCACCGACTCCGGGCCGAACGGGATCGGCGCCGAACCGGTCAGCGCCACCGAGCGCGCGGCCAGCACCGGCGGCAGCTCCGGCAGCGCGGGCGTCCGGTCGTCCAGGTAGCGGGCCTGCTCGGGGTGCTCGGCCGCGAACTCGGCCAGCACCGCCCGGAACAGCTCGTACTTCTCGGTCACCGCGCCGCGCTCGTCCAGCGGGGCGTCGTAGTCGTACGACGTGGTCACCGGCTGGTACGGGGACTCGGTCCAGTCGGTCGAGTTGAACGGCGGGTCGGCGTGGTTGGCCCCCGCGCCGGTGCCGAAGTTGCTGCCCCCGTGCGCCATGTACAGGTTGACCGAGCCGCCCGCCGCCAGCATCCGGCGCAGCGTGTCGGCGGCGTCGGCCGCGTCCCGGGTGTGGTGCGGCCGGCCCCAGTGGTCGAACCAGCCGTTCCAGTACTCCATGCAGAACGGCGGGTCCTGCGGCCGGTGCCGCCGCAGCGTCTCGAACGCGGCCTCCGGCTCCGAGCCGAAGTTCACCGTGGCCAGCACCCCGGGCAGGGTGCCGCCGGTCAGCATGTGGTCCTCCGGGCCGTCCGAGGTGAACAGCGGGACGTCCACGCCCCGGCGGAGCAGCCCGTCCGCCAGCTGCCGCAGATACGCCCGGTCGCTGCCGTAGGAGCCGTACTCGTTCTCCACCTGGACCATCAGCACGTTGCCGCCCCGGGTGGTCTGACGCTCCACCACCGAGGGCAGCAGCCGGTCGAAGAAGCTGTCCACGGCGGCCAGGTACTCCGGGTCCGAGGTCCTGGCCCGGCGGCCCACCCGCGCGGTCAGCCAGCCGGGCAGCCCGCCGTTGTCCCACTCGGCACAGATGTACGGGCCCGGGCGGACGATCGCCCACAGGCCCTGCCGGGCGGCCTCGTCCAGGAAGGCGGGCAGCTCGTCCAGCCGCCGGAACTCACCGGGCCGGGGTTCGTGCAGATTCCACGGGACGTACGTCTCGACGGTGTTCAGGCCCATCGCGCGCAGTGCGGCCAGCCGGGCCGGCCACTGCTCGGGGCGGGTACGGAAGTAGTGCATGGCTCCGGAGAGGATCCGCAGCGGGCCACCGTCGAGCCGGAAGCCGGTGGAGTCATAGGTGAGCATGCCCCCAGCCTGCGGTAACCCGGCAGGCCGGTGCCATGGACAAAGCCCCGGCGGGTGTTGGATTGTCGGGCGGAACAGACCGGACGGAGGTGGCTGATGGAGCGGTGGTGGCACTACCTGACGCCCGGTCCGGCGCAGCTGGCCACCGGTCTGGCCTGTCTCGGCGTCGGGATGCAGCGCGGCCGGCTGCCCACCGTCGGGCCGCGCACCCTGGACCACTGGGTCGCCGTGGTGGTGACCCACGGGCGCGGCTGGTTCACCGGGACGAGCGGCGTGCGCCAGCCGGTGACCGCCCCCGCCGTGCTCTGGCTGCGCCCCGGCGAGCCGCACCACTACGCGCCGGACGACAACGGCTGGGCGGAGTCCTTCGTCGACTTCACCGGCCCCGGCATCGCCGGGTACCTCGAGCTCGGCCTGCTGCCCGACGTGGACGTGACACCGCTCGCCACCGCCGACTCGGCCCAGCGGGTGGTGGCCCGGATCGCCGGCGCCTGCCGCCGGGGCGGACCGCTGGTGGACCTGGAGTCCTCGGCCGGGGTGCACGAGCTGCTGGTCGAGCTGCGCCGCCACCGGGCCGACCTCGACCGAGACGGCGAGCCGGTGCTCGAAGTGCTCCGCCGGGACGCCTGCCTGCCGCTCTCGGTGGCCCAGCACGCCCGCCGCGCCGGGCTGACCGTGGCCGAACTGCGCCGCGCCGTCCGCTCGGTCGGGGCGGTCGGCCCCAAGGAGTACCTGCTGACCGTACGGCTGAACGAGGCCAAGGCCCTGCTGGCCGCCGGCGAACTCCCGGTCGCCGCCGTGGCCCGCCGGGTCGGCTACGACGATCCGGCCTACTTCACCCGGATCTTCACCCGCCGGGTCGGCCTCGCCCCGTCCGCCTTCCGCGCCCAGCAGTACCGCGGCGACGGCCAGCTCCGCGCGGTCCCCCAGGAGGAGCTGGCCGAGGAGCTCACCGGCCTCTACGGCCCCGAACGGGCCACCACCGAAGCCGGCCGGGCCAGCGGGTAACCTCGTTGACCGTGGACCCCAAGACCCGAATGCGAATCGTGAGCGGCGCACTGGCGCTGCTGCTGGCCGTCGTGATCGTGAGCGCTCTGCTCAGGCACTAGCCGAAACAGGGGCTCGGGGAACTGCGACGCCGCCCTCGTAAAAGGTGATCCGTCCGTGCGTGGTCAGGCACTTTCGCCTGTGACCCGCACGCCAGATCTCGTCGCCGTTCCCCGAGCCCCTGGTCAGCTCTGGCTGAGCACGTGCCTAGAGCGCCTCGACCACGTAGTCGATGCAGGCCGTGAGCGCCTCGACGTCGGCGGGCTCGACGGCCGGGAACATCGCGACCCGGAGCTGGTTGCGGCCGAGCTTGCGGTACGGCTCGGTGTCCACGATGCCGTTGGCGCGCAGCGCCTTGGCGATCTCGGCGGCGTCGATCGAGTCGTCGAAGTCGATCGTGCCGACCACCTGCGAGCGCTCCTCGGCCTTGGCCACGAACGGCCGGGCGTAGGAGGACTTCTCGGCCCAGCCGTACAGCCGGGACGCGGAGTCGGCGGTGCGCGCGACCGCCCAGTCCAGGCCGCCCTGGCCGTTCAGCCACTCCAGCTGCTCGGCGAGCAGGAAGAGGGTGGAGATCGCCGGGGTGTTGTAGGTCTGGTCCTTCGAGGAGTTGTCGATCGCGGTCGGCAGGTCGAAGAACGGCGGGATGTACCGGCCGGAGGCGGCGATCTCGGCGGCGCGCTCCAGCGCGGCGGGCGAGAAGGTCGCGAGCCAGAGGCCGCCCTCGGAGGCGAAGGACTTCTGCGGCGCGAAGTAGTAGACGTCCGTCTCGGTGATGTCGACCGGCAGGCCGCCGGCGCCCGAGGTGGCGTCGACCAGCACCAGCGAGCCGGCGTCACCGCCCGCCGGGCGGCGGATCGGCATCGCGACACCGGTGGAGGTCTCGTTGTGGGTGAGGGCGTAGACGTCCACGCCCGCCTCGGCGACCGGGAGCGGGTGGGTGCCCGGCTCCGACTTGATCACCGAGGGCTCGCCCAGCCACGGCGCGGCCTTGACCGACGACGCGAACTTGGAGGAGAACTCACCGAAGTTGAGGTGCTGGGACTTCTCGCGCACCAGCCCGAAGGCCGCGATGTCCCAGAACGCGGTGGAGCCACCGTTGCCGAGCACCACCTGGTAGCCCTCGGGCAGCGAGAACAGGTCGGCGACGCCCTCACGGACGCGCTTGACCACGTTCTTCACCGGAGCCTGCCGGTGCGAGGTGCCCAGCAGCGAGGTACCGGTGGCGGCGAGGGCACTCAGTGCCTCGGGACGCACCTTGGACGGACCGCAGCCGAAACGGCCGTCTGCGGGCTTGATGTCAGCGGGGATCTGGATCTTAGCCACGGCGGCAGCCTACTGCGCGGGATCGCGAACTCGCAGCGCCCGTCCGCCCGCTGAGATGTGATCTTGCCCGCTCAGAGCAGGTGTGCAGCGGGTCCGGGACAGCTGCCCCGGACCCGCTCGAAAGAGTGACGCCGCGTCAGTGCGCGATCGACTCGTAGCCCTCGATGTCCTCCGGCCGGCGCGCGGCCGGGCCGATGTAGCGGGCGGCCGGGCGGACCAGCCGGCCGGTGCGCTTCTGCTCCAGGATGTGGGCGGACCAGCCGGCCGTCCGGGCGCAGGTGAACATCGAGGTGAACATGTGCGCCGGGACCTCGGCGAAGTCCAGCATGATGGCGGCCCAGAACTCCACGTTGGTGGCGAGCACGCGGTCGGGGCGGCGGTTGTGCAGCTCCTCCAGCGCGGCCTTCTCCAGCGCCTCGGCGATCTCGAAGCGCGGGGCACCGAGCTCCTTGGCGGTGCGGCGCAGCACGCGGGCGCGCGGGTCCTCGGCGCGGTAGACCCGGTGGCCGAAGCCCATCAGGCGCTCACCGTTGTCGAGGGCCTTGCGGACGTACGCGGCGGCGTCGCCGGTCCGCTCGATCTCCTCGATCATGCCGAGCACCCGGGACGGGGCGCCGCCGTGCAGCGGGCCCGACATCGCACCGACCGCGCCGGAGAGCGCGGCCGCCACGTCGGCGCCGGTGGAGGCGATCACCCGGGCGGTGAAGGTGGAGGCGTTCATGCCGTGCTCGGCGGCCGAGGTCCAGTACGCGTCGATCGCCTTGACGTGCTTCGGGTCCGGCTCGCCGCGCCAGCGGATCATGAACCGCTCGACCACGGTCTCGGCCTTGTCGATCTCGCTCTGCGGGACCATCGGGCGGCCCTGGCCACGGGCGGACTGCGCGACGTACGAGAGCGCCATCACGGCGGCCCTGGCGAGGTTGTCGCGGGCCTCCTCGGCGGAGATGTCGAGCAGCGGCTTGAGACCCCAGACCGGGGCGAGCATCGCCAGCGCGGACTGCACGTCGACCCGGATGTCACCGGAGTGCACCGGGATCGGGAACGGCTCGGCGGCGGGCAGGCCCGGGTTGAACTTGCCGTCCACCAGCAGGCCCCAGACGTGCCCGAACGAGACGTGTCCGACCAGGTCGTCGATGTCCACACCGCGGTAGCGCAGTGCGCCGCCCTCACGGTCCGGTTCGGCGATCTCGCTCTCGAACGCGACGACTCCCTCGAGCCCGGGTACGAAGTCGGACATGACGGCTCCTTCAGTGTTCCGATTCCGGCGGGCCGCCGTTGGTGGGGCGGGCGACGCCGGTGACCGATGGTGTGTTGGCACTCGGTGTCAGACTGACAGGCACGGAGTGCATTACGCCAGACACCACCACGGTGATGTTTCCCGGCGGCCGCCCCGGCCTGGTCAGTCCGCGGTCCGGCGGCGTTGGCGGACCGTAGCGGGATGTTCCGGACGAACCCGGGCAATCCCCTGCCTGGCGGTGGGTGGAGCGGTGGCGAGACACCTTATCTCCCACCCGGGTTTGCCTGGACGTAGCGGTATCCGACGCTTGTCGTACGGGATGATGTTGCCGTGCCTACCGCGGATCGTCACCCGACCCCTCCGGCCACGCCCACCGAGGCCCGGCCCACCCCGGACCCGAGCGTGATGCGCAAGCATTACCAGCACGAGGGCCTGGCCGAGAAGCAGCTCATGGCCGAGCCGGTCGCCCAGTTCACCGAGTGGTTCCACCAGGCGGTGGACGCCGGGGTGACCGAGCCCAACGCGATGGTGCTGAGCACCGCCGACGCGCAGGGCCGGCCCAGTTCGCGGACCGTACTGCTGAAGGGCTACGACCGGCGCGGCTTCGTGTTCTTCACCAACTACGGCTCCCGCAAGGGCAGCGAACTGGCCGTCAATCCCTGGGCCTCGCTGCTCTTTCCGTGGATCTCGATCTCCCGGCAGGTGGTGGTCGGCGGCCGGGTCGAGAAGGTCGGCCGGGACGAGACCGCCGCCTACTTCCGGACCCGCCCGCACGGCTCCCAGCTGGGCGCCTGGGCCAGTGAGCAGTCCAGCCCGGTGAGCAGCCGGGAGGTGCTGGAGCAGCGGTACGCGGAGCTGGATCGGCGCTACCCGGAGGGCGAGGGCGTGCCGGTGCCGCCGTTCTGGGGCGGCTACCGGGTGGTCCCGGAGACCGTGGAGTTCTGGCAGGGCCGGGAGAACCGGCTGCACGACCGGCTGCGCTACCTCGCCGAGGGCGGCGGCTGGCGGGTCGAGCGGCTCTGCCCGTGAAGATCGTTTCGGGCGCGCGCGACTGACCCTACGTCAATCGCAGTAGTACCCGCTCGCACGAACTGATGGATTTATGGCCATTTGGCGGGCGGTACGTAGGTGCGTCCGGGACACTCGGCGGTAGTCGGGCGGGCCCGAAGCCGGTGCAAGTGACTCCGGGTTACCCCGTTTCCCCGCGCTTCAACCGCAGAAACGAGACTGCAATGGTCACCGCACTCGCCATCCGGCCTGCTGACCGCGACTCCGTCGAGCAGCCCGCACCACGGGCCTCGCTCGCCGCCCTCGCCGCTCTGGGCACCGATCACCTCACCGCCGAGCTGCACCGGGCCCTGCCCGGCCAGGAGAGCGGCCAGGTCGCCGTGGCGGCCTTCAACTCCTCCATCTGACGCCTCCCGCGCAGCCGGCCGACACCACGTCATGTCCCGTCCCCCCGTGGCGTTCTCGCAGTTCGTCCTCAAGGTGCACAGTCGCTGTGACCTGTCCTGTGATCACTGCTATGTGTACGAGCACGCCGACACCAGTTGGCGTGGCAAGCCGCGCACCATCTCGGAGCGCGTCCTCGCGGCGACCGCCGACCGCATCGCGGAGCATGCCCTGGCCCACCGGCTGACGGCCGTCCACGTGGTGCTGCACGGCGGGGAGCCGCTGCTCGCGGGCCCCGCCGTGCTGCGCCGGGCCGCCGAGCTGCTGCGCGCCGCCCTCCCCCCGGGCTGCGCGCTCGACCTGCGCATCCACACCAACGGCGTCCAGCTGTCCGAGCGGTTCTGTGATCTCTTCGCCGAGCTGGACATCAAGGTCGGCATCTCGCTGGACGGCAACCGCGCCGCCAACGACCGGCACCGCAGGTACGCCGACGGCCGTAGCAGCCACAGCAAGGTGCTGGCCGCCGTCGAGCTGCTCCGCCGCCCCGCCTACCGCCACCTGTACGCCGGGCTGCTCTGCACCATCGACGTCGAGAACGACCCGGTCGCCGTCTACGACGCGCTGGTCGAACTCGCCCCGCCCCGGATCGACTTCCTGCTCCCGCACGCGACCTGGGACGACCCGCCGAAACGTCCCTCCGGTGCGGGGCCCGCCCCGTACGCCGACTGGCTGCTGACGATCCACCGGCGCTGGACGGCGCAGGGCCGCCCCGTGCCGGTCCGGATCTTCGACTCGGTGCACCGCACCCTGCGCGGCCGCTCCAGCCTGACCGAGTCCCTCGGCCTCGACCCGGCCGACCTGGTGGTGATCGAGACCGACGGCACGCTGGAGCAGGCGGACAGCCTCAAGACGGCGTACGACGGCGCACCCGAGACCGGTTTCGACGTCTTCGCGCACACCCTGGACGAGGTGGCGGGGCACCCGGGCATGATGGAACGTCAGTCCGGTCTGGCCGGGCTGAGCGCGGACTGCCGGGCCTGCCCCGTGGTCCGCTCCTGCGGCGGCGGTCTGTACGCGCACCGGTACCGGAGCAGCCGTGGATTCGACAACCCCTCCGTCTTCTGCGGGGATCTGATGAAGCTGATCACCACCATCCGGGACCGGGTCGCCCCCGCGGCCACCGTCCCCGCCCAGCCCGGACCGTCCGAAGGGGCGCTCACCGAGGCCCAGTTGGCCGAGCTGGCCACCGGGCACGGCAGTGCGTCCACCGTCCGGGCGCTGGCCTCGGCCCAGCTCGGGCTGACCAGACGCCTGCTGGCCGCCCTCTCGGCCGCCGCCCCGGAACCCTGGGCGCTGCTGGCCGAGTTGGACAGCACCGCGCCGGACGCGCTGGACGCCACCCTCGGCCACCCGTACGTCCGGGCCTGGGCGGTGCGCTGCCTGGACCGCGACCCCGGGGCCGACCTCGGCGGCTTCGCCGAGCTGGCCGCCGCCGCCGCGCTCCGGGCCGGTCGGGAGTTCGAGCTGCCGGTCCCGGTCCGGGGCGGCGCGGTGCACCTGCCGACGCTGGGCCGGGTCGAGGTCGGCGGGGCGGGCGAGGCGGTGCTGCGCGGCACCAGGGACGGGTTCACCGTCCGGGACGTCACGGTCGGCTGGGACGACCCGGCCGCCGGCCCCTGGCAGCCCGTCCGCCGGGTCGCGCTGCCCGGCGGCTGGACGCTGGCCCTGGAGGACACCGACCCGCAGCGCGACAGCCACCAGTGGCCGGTCACCGACCGGCTGACCGACGGCGAACTGCTGGCCTGGACGGGCAGCCTGCGGGAGGCCTGGGAGCTGCTCGGCCGCGACCTGCCCGAGCACGCGGCCGGCCTGCGGGCCGGGCTCGGCACCCTCACCCCGCTCCGCCCAGGTCCCGCCGGACGGGACGTCAGCGCGGCGGCCCGGCAGGCCTTCGGCGCGGTCGGCATCGCCCGGCCCGGCACCGCACCGATCCTGGCGCTGCTGCTGGCGCACGAGTTCAACCACGTCAAACTCGGCGCCGTGCTGGACTTCCACGACCTCTACGACCCGGCCGACGAGCGCCTCTTCCACGCCCCCTGGCGCCCCGACCCGCGCCCCCTGGAGGGCCTCCTCCAGGGCACCTACGCCCACCTCGCCGTCACCGAGTTCTGGGCCACCCGGGTCCACACCTACGCCGGCCTCGACAGCCCCGCCGCCGCCCACGCCCGCACCCAGCACACCACCTGGCACGCCCACACGGCCGCCGCCGTCGAAACCCTGGCTGCCTCGGGCTCGCTGACCCCGCTGGGTCTCCGCTTCACCGAGGGCATGCGCTCCGCCGTCGGCAGTTCAGAAATGGCCGCAGGAAGGTGACCGGCATCGAGGCGCTGGAGCGCGACCTGCGGTCCCTCGGCATCACGCCGGGCGAAACCCTGCTGGTGCAGTCCTCGCTCCGCGCCGTCGGCCCGATCGAAGGCGGCCCGGCCACCCTCCTGGCGGCACTACGAAGCGTCATCGGCCCCGAAGGCACCGTCGTCGCCTACACCGCGACCCCGGAGAACTCGAACACCTCCCGCCTCTCGCTGGCGCCCACCGACGGGATGACGGGCCAACAGAAGCAGGCGTACTGGGATTCGCGCCCCCCCTTCGACCCGGACACCACCCCGACCTCACGCATTCTCGGCCACTTCTCCGAAGTGCTGCGGCAGACCCCGGGCGCCCGCCGCAGCCACCACCCGCAGACCTCCTTCGCCGCCATCGGCCGCCGGGCAGCCGAACTGACGGACGATCACCCGCTCGAGTCGCACCTCGGCGAGACCTCCCCGATCGGCCGGCTGTACGCCACCCGGGCCCGCGCCCTGCTGATCGGTGTACCGGTCTGGTGCTGCACAGCGCTGCACCTGGCGGAGTACCGGCAGCCCGATCCGCCGATCCAGACCTACAGCTGCGTGCTGCCGAACGGCCGCTGGCAGTCCTTCGACGCGGTGCACCTGCGGGACGAGCACTTCGAACCGATGACCGACGTACTGAGCGAGATGCCGAGCCTGCACCGGGGCCGGCTGGGCGCCGCGGACTGCTTCGTGATGGACATCGCGGACGGGGTCGACGTGGCCGACAAGTTCCTCCGGGACAACGCCCTATTCCATTCGTGAACCTGACCTTCCTACACTGAAGGTCCTCTGTGGGGGAAAGACGCGGCTGGGAACTGAGCACACCCCGGCTACGTCTGAGACGGTGCACCACCAACACACCGGATGGTCTCGGGGGAGGCGCGTGTGTACGGCGACGACGACCCTGGCGGGTGGGACGAGAACGCGGAGCGTCCGTACTTCTTTCTCAGCTACGCGCACGTGCCCAGATCCCGCACCGGCGGGGCAGGCGATCCCAACCAGTGGGTGAACCGCCTCTTCAACGATCTCTGCGACGAGGTGCTGCACCTGACCGACCTGCGCGGCGGGTCACCGGTCGGTTTCATGGACCAGTCCATGCACCAGGGCCAGTTGTGGGCCGAGCGGCTGTCCCAGGAGCTGGCCAGCTGCCGGGTCTTCGTGCCGCTCTACTCGCCGCGCTACTTCACCAGCGTGGCCTGCGGCCAGGAGTGGCACTCGTTCGTCCAGCGGCCGGTCTTCCCGGAGCGGCAGAGCACCGAGCGGCCGACCGGGATCGTGCCGGTGCTGTGGATTCCGATGAGCGACCACCAGCTGCCCGAGGTGGCCCGGCAACTCCAGTTCAACCACCGTGGGTTCGGCCCCGACTACGAGGCCGAGGGCCTGTACGCGCTGATGCGGCTCGGCTACTTCCGCCGGGCCTACGAGCTGGCCGTGCACCGGCTGGCCGAGCGGATCGTGGACGTGGCGGCCAGCACGGTGATCCCGCCGGGCCGGCCGCTGGACTTCCAGGCCCAGCCGAGCGCCTTCCCGACGCCGCGCACCCGGCAGCTCCGGATCTCGGTGCTCTCCTACCCGCAGGCCGAGCTGCCGGAGGACCGCAACCCGGACTACTACGGCCCGCACCCGACCGACTGGCGCCCGTACCAGCCCGCCTCGTCCCGCCCGCTGGCCGACCACGCGGCCAGGGTGGCACGGCAGTTGGGGTTCGAGCCGAGCGTGCACGCGTACGAGGACGAGGCGGACGCGATCCTCGCCGAGGGCCCGCCGACCGCTCCCGGGCTGCTGCTGCTGGACCGCTGGGCGCTGCGGGACGAGACCCGGCGGGAGGCGGTGGTGGACTTCGACCGGCGCAACCCGTCCTGGGTGAGCGTGCTGGAGCCGTGGAGCAGCACCGATCCGGACTGTGTCGCCGACGGCGAGACGCTGACCGAGCTGAGCGCCCGCACGCTGCGCTCCCAGCACCGCGACAGCCGGCCGAGCTTCCACGGCACCCCGACCGAGCTGGGCACCCTGGAGGAGTTCGAGGCCGCGCTGCCGCGGGCGGTGATGCGGGCCAAGTACGCCTTCGAGGAGAGTTCGAGACCACCGAACGGACAGGGCAACCAGCCCGAAGGGACCGGTAGTTCGGGCAGCAGCAGGCCGAGTCTGCGCCGGGCCTTCGAACTGCCGCCGGGCGCCGGGGACGAGCCGCCACGGCGACGGCCCTGGAGTCGGGACGACCGGGACAGCGACCAGCCGCGCTATCACGAGGAGGACGATTCTCCCCCGGGGATCGCCTTCGGGGGAGGAGAGCTATGACCGACAAGCCGACCAGGAAGCTCCGGATGGCCGACCCGGTGGAGGACGCCGAGCCGCAGGCCAACGAGGACCGCCAGGGCCGGGTGGTGACCTTCTACTCCTACAAGGGCGGCACCGGCCGCACCATGGCGCTGGCCAACACCGCCTGGATCCTGGCCGCCAACGGCTTCCGGGTGCTCACCGTGGACTGGGACCTGGAGGCGCCGGGCCTGGCCAAGTTCTTCCGGCCTTTCCTCGACCAGGGCGCGCTGGCGGGCACCACCGGGATGATGGACCTGATCACCGACTACCGGGAGGAGGCGCTCCGCGAGGTCGAGCACCCGCCGGGCTGGCACCAGGACTTCGCCCGGGTCCACCCGCACGCGCTCTCGCTCTCCTGGCCCGGGTTCCCGCCCGGCGGCAGCCTGGACTTCCTCTCCGCAGGCCAGCTGAACCGGGACTACTCCGAGGTGGTCGGCCGGCTCGACTGGGACCTGTTCTACGACCGGTTCGACGGCGGGCAGTTCTTCGACGCCCTGAAGCGGGACATGAGCCGCCGTTACGACTACATCCTGATCGACAGCCGGACCGGCCTGTCCGACATCGCCGAGATCTGCACCGTGCAGATGCCGGACGACCTGGTGGTCTGCTTCACCCTGAGCGACCAGAGCATCGAGGGCGCCTCGAAGATCGCCCAGCACATCAACGACCGCTACCGGGAGCGGGCGATCCGCATCCTGCCGGTGCCGATGCGGATCGACGAGGGCGAGAAGGAGAAGGCGGACGCCGGCCGGGCGCTGGCCCGGCTGCGGTTCTCCGGGCTGCCCGAGGGGCTGGTCGAGGAGGAACTCGCCCACTACTGGGGCTCGGTGGAGATCCCGTACCGGCCGTTCTACGCCTACGAGGAGATCCTGGCCACCTTCGGCGACCAGACCGGCACCCCGACCTCGATGCTGGCCGCCTGCGAGCGGCTCACCTCGGTGCTGACCAAGGGCCGGGTCACCGCGCTGCCGCCACTGGACGAGGACGTCCGGCTGCACTGGGTGGAGGCGTACACCCGGCGGCGGCCGACCGTGCCCGCCGACCTCTACCTCTCCTTCGTCCCCGAGGACCGGATCTGGGCGGACTGGATCGCCGCCGTGCTGGAGAGCGCCGGATTCCGGGTGGTGCCCCGGGACATCGGGGCGGGGGCGGACACCCGGCAGGAGACCGAGCGCGGCATCGACGCCGCCAACCGGACCGTCGCGGTGCTCTCCGCCGCCTATCTGAGGGCCCCTCAGGCCCGGGCGCTGTGGGACTCGATGGGCGGTTTCGACCCCTCGGGCAGCCGTCGCCAGATCGTCCCGGTCCGGGTCAGCGACGTCCGGCTGAACGCACCGTTCGTCAGCCGCAACCCGGTCGACCTGGTCGGCCGCGACGAGAGCCAGGCCGCCGCCATCCTGCTCCGCGCGCTCGGCCGGGCGGACGCCGACATCGACGCCGAGGTGCCGATCCCGCGCTTCCCCGGCACCCGGCCCTCGTACTGGTCGGTGCCGCAGCGCAACCCGTCCTTCACCGGCCGGGCCAAGGTGCTGGAGGAGCTGCGCGAACAGCTGGTCGGCGGGCCGATGGTGGTGCTGCCGACCCCGCAGACGCTGTACGGGCTCGGCGGAGTCGGCAAGTCCCAGCTGGCACTGGAGTACGCGCACCGCTACATGTCGCACTACGACCTGGTCTGGTGGATCGACGCCGAGCAGACCGACCTGATCCCGACCGCGCTGGCCGAGCTGGCGGCGCGGCTCGGGCTGCGGGTCGGCGACAGTGTCAACGAGGCCGCCGAGGCGGCCCGGGAGGCGCTGCGCCGGGGCAACCCGACCTCGCGCTGGCTGCTGATCTTCGACAACGCCGACGAGCCGGGCGAGATCCGCCGGTTCTTCCCCGGCGGCTCCGGGCACATCCTGGTCACCTCGCGGAACCAGGCCTGGTCCGGCCAGGCCGGGGTGCTCGGGGTGGACGTCTTCACCCGGGGCGAGAGCGTCGAGCACCTCACCCGGCGCACCCGGGGCCTGTCCCGGGCCGACGCCGACCGGGTGGCCGAGGCGGTCGGCGACCTGCCGCTGGCGGTCGAGGTGGCGGCCGCCTGGCTGGACACCACCCGCACCCCCGTCGACACCTACGTCCGCCAGCTCCAGCAGGAGGCCACCCGGGCGCTCGCGGTCGGCCGCCCGGCCGACTACCCCACCCCGGTCGGGGCCACCTGGAACGTCTCGATCGCCCGGCTGCGCGAGCAGTCCCCGGCGGCGGTGCGGCTGTTGCAGCTCTGCGCGTTCTTCGCCCCCGAGCCGATCTCGATGGACCTGTTCTACAGCGACCAGATGATCAGGTCGCTGGTGAGGTACGACGAGGACCTCAGCGACGTCTTCATGCTCGGCAAGGTGATCCAGGCGGTCGGCCGGTACGCCCTGGCCAAGGTCGACGCCGGCAGCAACAGCTTCCAGGTGCACCGGCTGGTGCAGGCCGTGGTCCGCTCCGAGATGGACGACAGCGCCCGCGAGGCCGCGATGCACGAGGTGCACCGCATCCTGGTCGGCGCCCGTCCCGCGCTCGGCGACACCGACAACCCCGCCAACTGGCCCCGGTTCGAGAAGATCTGGCCGCACCTGGCCCCCTCCAGGGCCCAGGACTGCGACGAGCGCGAGACCCGCGAACTGCTGATCGACCGGGTCCGCTACCTCTGGAAGCGCACCGACCTCGACAAGGCCCGCACCCTCGCCGAACAGCTCGACGCCACCTGGACCGGCCGGCTCGGCGGCGAGCCGGACGAGGTCGAGGCCCGGCACCTGCGGCGCCAGGTGCTCAGCCTCAACTTCCAACTCGCCAACGTGGTCCGCTCGCAGGGCAACTTCGCGGACGCCCGCTCCCTCGACGAGCGCACCCTGGCCGGGCAGAAGGCCCTGCTCGGCGAGCACAACCCGTACACCCTGATGACCGCGGGTTCGCTCGGCGCCGACCTGCGCGCACTCGGCCGGTTCCAGGAGGCGCTCGACCTCGACCTGGAGACGTACGGCCAGTTCCGCGAGCTGTTCGGCGAGGAGAACGCCCGCACCCTGTCGATCGCCAACAACCTGGCCATCGACTACCGCCTGGTCGGCGACAGCGAGGCCGCCCGCGACCTGGACCAGGACACCTACGACCGGCGGGCCGCGGTGCTCGGCCCGAGGCACCCGTACACCCTCTCCAGCAAGTCCAACCTGGCCCGCGACCTGCGCGAGATCGGCGACTACAAGGGGTCGATCGAGCTGCTGCGGGAGGTCACCGAGGAGCTCGCCGACGTGCTCCAGGCCGACCTGCCGGAGAACCTGCGCAATGCCAAGTCCCTCGCGGTGTCGCTCCGTCGGGACGGCCACCTGCGGGAGGCCAGGCAGCTCACCATGCAGACCTACGAGCGCTACCTGGACCGGTTCGGCGCGGAGGCGGCGGACACCCTGGCCTGCGCGCTCAACCTGGCCGCCGACCACAGCGCCTCCGGCGACAAGGAGGCCGCCCGGGACCTGGCCACCACCGTCTACGAGGGGCACCAGCGGCTGTTCGGCGACGAGCACCCGTTCACCCTGGCCTGCGAGAACAACCTCGGCATCTACCTGCGCGGCAGCGGCGACGTCGACGCGGCGATCCGGCGCGGCACGCACACCGTGCAGAACCTCCGGGCGGTGCTCGGCCCCGACCACCCGTTCACCATGAACGCGATGATCAACCTGGCCAACGCCTACGGCGACGGCGGACTGCCCGCCAAGGCCGAGGAGTTGGAGCGGGCCGCCTACACCGGCCTGTGCAACCGGTACGGCCCCGCCCACCCGGACGCGATCGCCTGCGAGTCCAACCTCGCGGTCACCCTGCGCAAGTCCAGCCCCGCCCAGGCCGCCGAACTCCGCGAGCACGCGCTGGCCGAGCTGCTCCGCCTGTTCGGCGAGGAACACCCCAACACCGTCTCGGCCCGGGGCTGGCGCCGGATCAACCGCGATCTGGAGCCGCAGCCGGTCTGATCCCGTCTACGGGCCCGCCCGGTCGGCACCCCCCAGGTGTCTACCGGGCGGCCAGCCAACTGGCGTACGAGGGGCTGCGCCCGGCGGCCTCGGCGTGCGCGGTGCGGGCGTAGCCGGTGACTTCGCCGGCCGTCCCGGCCGCGCCGGCGGCGGGGTGCCAGCCGAGCAGGTGACGCCAGGTCAGCGGGGAGCCCGCCAGCGGCACGGTGACCAGTCCGGCGGTGGGCGGGAAGGTGGCGCGGCAGAGGCCGACCGCCCGCCCCACCTGCACCAGGTGCACGCAGGAGGCGGTGTCGGTCTCGTACATCGGCAGCGGGGCGAACCCGGCCCGGCTGCAGGCCGCCGAGAAACAGTCCGCGAAGCAGCCCTCCCCCGGCGCCATCGTCCACTGCTCGTCGGCCAGTTGGCACAGTTTCAGTTCCGGCTCTCCGGCCAGCGGATGGTCGTCGGCCAGCATCGCGAACACCGGATCGGTGCCGATCTCGCGCCAGGCCAGCCGGTCGTCACCCTCCGGTTTGCTCTCCCCGCAGACCCCGACCAGCGCGAAGTCCAGCCGCCCGCCCGCCACTTGGCCGGTGAGCTGCTGGATGGACCAGGAGGTGGCGGTGGTCACGGCGGCACCCGGGTACTCGGCCATCAGCCGGTCCACCAGGGCGCCGAGCAGCGGTCCGTGGGTGGCGCCGAGCCGGAACCGGGGCGGCCCGCCGAGCGCGTTGGCGAACCGGACGGCCTCCTCCTGGAGCTCCCGCGCGGCGGGCAGCAGCACCTTGGCCCGGTCCAGCACCAGCTCGCCGAGCGGGGTCGGCCGCACTCCCTCCCGGCTGCGCTCGAACAGGGTGCCGCCCAACAGTCGTTCGATCCGCTTGAGTTGGGTACTCAGCGCGGGCTGGGCCAGACCCAGTGAGACCGAGGCCTTGGTCAGGCTGCCCGCGTCGGCGATCGCCCGGATGGTCCGCAGGTGGCGCAGCTCCAGCTCCATCCGACGAACGTACGGGCGCCGACTCCCCCCGACAAGGGAACCGTCGCCCGCGATCGCTGCTGGCACCATCCGGCCACCCGGGTGAAACCCGGCCGCTGCGGCGGCCTCGCTCCGGCACCGGGGTCAGGCGGTCCAGTCCGCCAGCGGCAGGCGCTCCAGCACCGTGTAGCGGGACGGGCCGATGCCCTGGTCGCTGCGCATCAGACAGAGCTCACCGGCCCGCCACTCACGGCCCCGGAAGCCGTCCAGCGCACCGGCCAGCGACTGCAGGTCGCCCGCGTCGGTCCGCCGGGCGGCCCGCCGACGGCCCTGCGAGGAGCCTGCCCGAGCCAGCGTCAGATGCGGGTGGAAGCCGAACTGGTCGGTCTCGACGCCGAGTTCACCGACCCCCTCGCGGACCGCCTCGGCCAGCCGGCGGAGCGCCCAGACCTCCCCGTCCACCCCGGCCCAGAGCACCCGGTCGCCGAAGCAGCCGCCCCCGGCCAGCCGCAGCCGGTGCGCACCGTGCTCCTCGGCCACCCGGGCCAGCAGCCCGGTCAGCGCGGGCAGTTCGGTCACCGGCAGCTCGCCCAGGAAGGCCAGCGTCAGGTGCCACCCGTCGACCCCGCTCCAGCGCAGCCGCTCCGCCCCCGGCAGCTCGCGCAACGGCGCCACCGCGTCGGCCAGTTCCTGCACCGCGACCACCGGCGGATTCACCGCCACGAAGAGCCTCATACCTCCATGATCGGCCACGGGTACCGCCTGGTAGAAACATTTCCATGCAGATCCACACCGGCGGCCCCGCCGACGCCCCCGCGATCCTGGCCCTGCTCGACGGCGCCGTGGCCTGGCTGGCCGCCGAGGGCCGGACCGGGCAGTGGGGCGAGCAGCCCTGGAGCAGCCGCCCGACCGCGGTGGCCAAGCTCGAACAGGCCGCGGCCGAGCTGCTGGTCCGCCTCGCGGTGGACCGGGACGGCCGGGTGCTCGGCAGCTGCGTGCTGGCCGAGCAGGCCCCGGAGTACGCCGCCCCGGCCGACGGCCCCGAGCTGTACATCCGCTGGCTGGTCACCGACCGGGCCGCCCGCGGCACCGGCGTGGGCGCGGCGCTGGTCGCGGACGCGCTGGCCGAGGCCCGCCGCCGCGGGCTTTCGGCCTTGCGGGTGGACTGCTACGCGGGCGACGACCGACGGCTGGTGGCGCAGTACCAGCGGCTCGGCTTCACCCCGACCGAGGGGTTCGAGGTCACCCTGGACGACGGCCGCCGGTGGCCCGGTCAGGTCCTGGAGATCAGGATCTGAGACCGGGTCACCCGGCCGACCGTCAGCAGGCGGTGGCCAGCTCGCGGGTGCGCACCGGGACCGGGGTGCGCGGCACGAAGGCCACCACCCGGGAGCCCCGGTGCAGGTCGACCCGGACCTTGAGGTCGGCGGCCCTGGCCAGCACCAGGCCGACCACCAGGGCGGCCAGCGCGGAGACCGCGCCGCAGGCCAGCAGGCCGAGCCGGGGCCCGTAGACGTCGGTCACCCAGCCGACCACCGGGGCGCCGATGGGCGTGCCGCCGGTGAAGACCAGCACCAGCAGCCCGCTCACCCGGCCGCGCATCTCCGGGTCGGTGGACAGCTGGATCATCGAGTTGACCGAGGTGTTGAAGGTCAGGCCGAAGACCCCGATCACGGTCAGCAGCAGCGCGAACGACCAGTACCCGGGGGCGAAGGCGGCCAGCACCTCCAGCGCACCGAAGACCAGCGCGGCGCCGACCAGCCGGCGCAGCCGGGGCACCCCGCGCCGGGCGGCGAGCAGCGCACCGGCCAGCGAACCGACCGCCATCGCGGTGTTCAGCAGGCCGTACTGCCCGGCACCCACGTGGAAGGTGCCGTAGGCGAAACCCGACAGCAGGGTCGGGAAGTTGAACCCGAAGGTCCCGATGAATCCGGCCAGCACCATCGGCCAGAGCAGCTCCGGACGCTCCTTCACATACCGGAGCCCCTCCCGGAGTTGACCGCTCTGCCGGGCCACCGGCTCGGTCGGACGCAGCTCACTCGTCCGCATCGCCAGCAGGCCGCCGATCACGGCGGCGAACGACAGCGCGTTGACCGCGAAGGCCCAGCCGCTGCCGACCGCGGCGATCAGCAGACCGGCCACCGCCGGACCGATCAGCCGGGCGGTCTGGAAGTTGGCGGCGTTCAGGCTGACCGCGTTGGCCAGGTCCTTGGCGGGCACCATCTCGCTGACGAAGGCCTGCCGGGTGGGGTTGTCCACCACCGTGACCAGGCCGAGCAGCAGCGCGAAGACGTAGACGTACCCGGCGGTGACCGCGCCGGAGATGGTGAGCACCGCGAGGCCGACGGCCAGCAGGCCCATCGCGCCCTGGGTGGCGATCAGCAGCCGCCGCTTGGGCAGCCGGTCGGCCATTACGCCGCCCCAGAGGCCGAGCAGCAGCATCGGGAGGAACTGCATCGCGGTCGTGATGCCGACCGCGAGCGGGCTGCCGGTGAGGCTGAGCACCAGCCAGTCCTGGGCGATCCGCTGCATCCAGGTGCCGGTGTTGGAGACCACCTGACCGGCGAAGTAGTAGCGGTAGTTGCGGACCCGCAGGGAGGAGAACATCCCGTCGGGCCGGGTGAAGCGGGCCCCCGTGGGGCCGTCCCCTGCCGGTGCCTTCCGGAGCGGGGCGGACGCGGCGGTCGGTGCCGCCGCGGTGCGTTCGTCGGGGTCGTCGTCGCCGCTGCCCGGCAGACCCACGGGGGTCGGCGCCAGGCTGTCGGCGGGGGCAGCGGTGGTCGCTGCCGAGTCGGTCGTCGAGTCGTCGGTACGGATGGCGGCGCTGATGGCGGCCGGCGGTGTCACGGTGCTCTCCCCTCGAAGCGCGACCACGGCGGTGGCCAGCGTCGCGCTGCTGCTTGCTCGGTTGTGTGATGCGGTGATGCGGTACTCCTTCTTCCGGTCCCGTCTGCGTCCTGCTGCTACGTCCTAGAGGTGCGCCAGCTTGTAGAGGACGGGTGCGGCCTCCTTGAGTACCGCCCACTCCTCCTCGGTCAGCCCCTGGGCCAGTTCGGCCAGCCAGGCGTTCCGCCTGCGGCGGCTCTCCGCGAGGATCGCCTCCGCCTGCTCGGTGGCACTGACCACCACCTGCCGGCGGTCCTCCGGGTGCGGCTCGCGCCGGACCAGGCCCTTCTCCTCCAGCATCGCGATGATCCGGGTCATCGACGGCGGCTGGACGTGTTCCTTCCTGGCGAGCTCACCAGGGGTGGCCTTGCCGCACCTGCCGAGGGTGCCGAGCACCCCGATCTCGGTGGGGCTCAACGACTCCTCGACCCGCTGGTGTCGCAACCGGCGGGAAAGGCGCATGGCGGACGAACGCAGCTGGCTGACCGCTGCGAGGTCCTCCTCGGACATCTCGGGCATAGTCATTAGCCTATCTCATTACTCTCGCTAATGAAAACTCATATCCGCGGGTCGCCAGGAAGACTGGACATCCCGTCAGGACTTCGTGCCCAGCTCTTGGCGTACTCGTGAAGGACCCACCCTGACCTGGGAGTTCACCAAATCCCCCAGGGTTGCCCCGCACCTGACCCGCCGTTAGCCTCCAGGTTGTCAGGAACACAGCACGCCGGCACAGTGCACCCCGCCCCCGTCCAGGGAGTCTTCTTGGGTCACATCGACCACGCTGTCCACGGCTGGGTCACCCCGGCGATCTCCTACTTGGCTGCCTGCCTCGGGGCCCTGCTCGCCCTCCGCAGCACCCGGTGGGCGCTGCTCACCGAGGGCCGGACCAGACGGAACTGGCTCACCTTCGCCTCGATCTCGCTCGGCCTCGGCATCTGGAGCATGCACTTCATCGCGATGCTCGGCTTCGCGGTCCGCGGCGCCGAGATCCGCTACAACGTCCCACTCACCGTGCTCAGCCTGCTGGTCGCCATCCTGGTGGTCGGCGCCGGCATCTTCACCGTCGGCTACAGCAGCCGGCCGGTCGGCTCGCTGCTGGCCGGCGGTGTGGCCACCGGGCTCGGGGTGGCCGCCATGCACTACCTCGGGATGGCCGCGATGCGGGTCTCCGGCACCATCGCGTACGACACCACCACGGTGGCGGTCTCGGTCGGCATCGCGATCTTCGCGGCGACCGCCGCGCTCTGGGCCGCGCTGAACATCCAGGGCACCGCCGCCGTACTGGCCGCCGCACCGGTGATGGGGGTCGCGGTCTGCGCGATGCACTACACCGGCATGACCGCGATCAGCGTCCAGCTCTCGGCGGTCCGCACCACGCCGCCCGGGGTGATCGGGCTGCAGTTCGTCTTCCCGCTCGCCGTCGGCCTCGGCACCTACGTGTTCTCCAGCGCACTGGCGTTCGCCGTCGCCCCGAGCAAGGAGATCGGACGTCCCTCGGTCTTCCTCGGTCCGGCCGCGCCCCTCAGCGTCCGGGCTCGGTAACCCGGACACCAGCAGGGCCCCCGCCGCTGCCCGGCGGGGGCCCTGCTTTCTTTCGTGTGCCAGCGCTTTCGGGTGTCAGCCGCGCAGGTGCGCCGGGGTCTCGACCGGGCAGCTCTTGTACACGAAGGCCCGCCGCAGCTGGTGGTAACTCTCGCCCGGGTCGAGGAAGTTGTGCCGCATCCGGGCCAACTCCTCGGCGCGGTACGCCGCCAGCGGCTTGACCGCCTCGTCGTCGACCCGCCGCTGCTTCTTCGCCAGCAGCCGCGCCGCCAACTCGCCGGACCTGGCCAGCAGGTCGGCCTGCTCCTGCACCCAGCCCCGGAACGCCGTCGAGTCACCGCCGCCCACCCGGTCCACCAGACCGAGCGCCAGCGCCTCCCGGGGCCCGACCGGCAGCGCGGCCGCGGTCAGCCGCTCCGCCTGCTCGGCGCCGACCCGCCGCGGCAGCGTGTAGGTCCAGTACTCGGAGCCGTACAGCCCCATCAGCCGGTAGTGCGGATTGAGCACCGCCGAAGCCCGGCACCACACCTCGTCCGCCGCCAGCGCCAGCATCAGGCCGCCGGCCGCCGCGTTCCCGGCCAACGCCGCCACCACGTACTTGTCGGTGCTGGTCAGCATCGCCTCGACCAGGTCGTCCATCGCGTTGATGTTCGCCCAGGACTCCGCCGCCGGATCACCGGCCGCCTCGATCACATTCAGATGGATGCCGTTGGAGAAGAAGTCCCGCGACGGCCCCAGCACCAGCACCGACGTCGGCCGTGCCACCGCCGCCCGGTACGCCGCCAGCAGCCGACGGCACTGCGCCGTACTCATCGCCCCGCCGGGGAACCCGAACTCCAGGTACCCGACCTCCCCCGCCTCCCGGTAGCGGATCTCCGACCAGGTCTGCCGCCCGGCCGCCCGCTCGGGCGTGACCGGCACCTCCGGTACGCCCGCCAGCACCAGCGAGGGCCCGAGCACCCGCGCGGCGGGCAGCTTGAAGGTGGGCGGACCACCCGCCTCCCGGCGCGGCCGCAGCTGCGGGATCCAGACCGCCCCGTCCACCGTGGCCCGGCACACCGCACCGTCCCGACTGGCGATCAACTCACCCGGCCTGCCGCGCAGTTCGTCCTCCGCGCAGCCGCCGTGCAGGAAGTACTCCCGACCCAGCAGGATGTCCAGCACCCCCGGCTGACTGTCCGCCGCCCGCAGCTTGCGCAGCACCGTCGCGGTGTCGTCCGCCGCCCAGTCGATCCGCCGGAACTCCTGCGCGTGGTACGGGCGGAGCTGCCCGGTGACGTCCCACTGGGAGTAGTCCAGCGGCTCGGGCCCGTACCAGCCGCCCGCGAACCGCTCGACCGCCAGCAGCACCGCCTCGACCGCCGCGTCCGCGACCTCGTTCCGGTACAACTCGCTCTTCCCGCCGGCCCGGACGGTGAACGGCACCGAGGCCCAGATCGGCCCCGCATCCATCTCCGCCACCGCCTGAAGCACCGTCACGCCCCACTCGGCCGAACCCTGGTGGATCGCCCAGTCCAGCGAGGACGGCCCCCGGTCACCCTTCGGCCCCGGGTGCACGATCAGCACCGGATACCGCTGCCAGACGTCCTCCGGCACCGCCCGGGTCAGCATCGGCGCCAGAATCAGATCCGGCCGGAACCGGGCCACCCCGGCCCGTACCGCCTCGTCCCCGAGGGCGAGTTCGACCCCGAGCGTATGGCCACGCTCGCGCAGCTCCACGTGGACGCGCTGGGTCAGGCTGTTGAAAGCGCTGGCGATCAGCAGAATGCGCATGTGCCCTCCGACGGCAGGTCAGCAGTACCGCGAACTCCCCCCGTTCACGCCCTGCTCAGCCCCGCCCCGAGCCCCGCGCGAGCCTCATCCAAGCATGTCCATGCCCAGTCAAACGCTCGCTCGGGGGACCTCTACAACACCCCTCCCAAACACCCGCCGAGAACGCACCGAGCCCTCCCATGCGGTGCACGGGAGGGCTCGCCGGTGACGCGTCGGGTCAGCCGAGGCCGAGGGCCGGCATCAGGTAGTAGAAGGCGAAGACCGCGGCGACCACGTAGAGGGCGACCGGGACGCTGCGGCCGCGGCCGGCGGCGAGGCGCAGGACGCAGAAGGTGATGAAGCCGAAGCCGATGCCGTTGGTGATGCTGTAGCTGAACGGCATCAGGACCATGGTGAGGAAGGCCGGGACGGCGATCGTGTAGTCGGACCAGTCGATGTCCCGGATCGAGTTGGCCAGGATCAGGAAGCCGACCGTGACCAGGGCCGGGGTGGCGGCCTGGGCGGGGACCATGGTGGCGAGCGGGGTGAGGAAGAGCGCGACCAGGAAGAGCCCGCCGGTGACGATCGAGGCGAAGCCGGTCCTGGCGCCCTCGCCGACGCCCGCGGTGGACTCGACGAAGCAGGTGTTGGCGGAGGAGGAGGTCGCGCCGCCGGCGGCGGTGGCGATGCCGTCCACCATCAGGATCTTGTTGATGCCGGGCAGGTCGCCCTTCTCGTCCAGCAGGTGGGCCTCGTCGGCGACGCCGAGGATGGTGCCCATCGCGTCGAAGAAGCAGGACATCAGCACGGTGAAGACGAACAGGCAGCCGGTCAGGAGGCCGACCTTGCCGAAGCCGCCGAACAGGCTGACCTGACCGACCAGACCGAAGTCGGGGGCGGCCACCGGATTGCCCGGCCACTCCGGCACGGTCAGACCCCAGGAGCTCGCCGGGATGGTCGCCGCCTGGTTGAGCAGGACCGCGACGGCGGTCATCGCCGCGATGCTGATCAGGATCGCGCCGGGGACCTTACGGATCATCAGGACCAGGGTGAGCAGCAGGCCCAGGATGAAGACCAGCACCGGCCAGCCGTTCAGGTGGCCGTCCGAGCCGAGCTGGAGCGGGACGGTGGTGTGCGCGGCGTCCGGGATGCGGCTGACGAAGCCCGCGTCCACCAGGCCGACCAGGCAGATGAAGAGGCCGATGCCGATCGCGATGGCCTTCCGCAGGCCGAGCGGCACCGCGTTCATCACCCGCTCGCGGAGCCCGGTGGCCACCAGGATCATGATCGCGAACCCGGCCAGCACCACCATGCCCATCGCGTCCGCCCAGGTCATCCGGGGGGCGAGCTGGAGCGCGACGATGGTGTTGACGCCGAGGCCCGCCGCCAGACCGATCGGCACGTTGCCGATCACACCCATCAGCAGCGTGGTCAGACCGGCCGTCAGGGCGGTCGCGGTGACCAGCTGAGCACTGCTCAGGTGGGTGCCGGTCATGTCGACGGCATTGGCCAGGATGATCGGGTTGAGCACCAGGATGTACGCCATCGTGAAGAAGGTGGCGACACCGCCGCGGACCTCACGGGCGAGCGTGGAGCCGCGCTCGGAGATCCTGAAGAACCGGTCCAGCGGGGTGGACGGCTGTGGGGCGGCCTGGGAGGGCTCGGGCGACTTTGCGGTCGGCTGGGCCAGCGGAGACATTCGCGTCCTCGTCAGATGGGGGAGGTGAGGAGGGCGGAGACCCGGAGCGTCACTGGCCGGGACTGCCGGGCGACGGCCGGGCAGTCGGGGGATCGCACCAGGGCCGTAGCGGATTCTCAGTATGAGTTCCTCGATCGTGCCCGCGCTATCTTCGCGCGTAGAAAGAGCCCATTACGGTCAGATTCGATCATTCGCCCCGGCCCACCACTACGGTCCCGAGCGCCCCGCCCCGTAGGCTGGGGCCCATGGCCAAGACCGCTCTGCGCCCCTCTCCCCCGCCGCTGGAAGCGAACGACGTTGCGATCGTCGGCGGCGGCACGGTGCTCTGGTTCGTCGGCTTCCTGGTACTGCTCCCCTTCAAGGGCAGCCTGGAGCAGCACGGCCACGGCAGCTGGCCGTGGATCTGCCTGGCCGGGGCCGGCCTCGGACTGATCGGCCTCTGGTACTGCCGGGCCCGCCGGGACGCGATCCGCCGTAGTAAGGAGAGCGCGGCCGAGAGCCCCGCCACGCGGTTGGACTGAATCGGACCAAGGTAGGGCGCACCACGCAAATCGCCCACCTAGAGTCGGTCCCATGACTCACCCTGCGGAGAACACGGCGACCGAGCCCGGCGACGACCCGCCCGCCCGCCGTTCCCCTCAGGAGCACCGCGAGCGCCCGGGCGGGCTGACCGCCGCCGAGGTCGCCGAGCGGGTGGCGCGCGGCGAGGTGAACGACGTACCCGTCCGCTCCAGCCGGTCGACCCGCGAGATCGTCCGGGCCAACGTGTTCACCCGGTTCAACGCGATCATCGGCGTCATGTTCGGCATCATCCTGGTGGTCGGACCGCTCCAGGACGGACTGTTCGGCCTGGTCATCGTCGCCAACACGGCGATCGGCATCATCCAGGAGCTGCGCGCCAAGAAGACCCTGGACGGTCTGGCGCTGATCGGCGAGGCCAAGCCGCAGGTCCGCCGGGACGGCACCGAGCAGCAGGTCGCGGTGGCCGGCATCGTGCTCGACGACACCGTGCTGCTCGGCATCGGCGACAAGGTGATCGTGGACGGCCGGGTCACCGAGGCGGACGGTCTGGAGATCGACGAGTCGCTGCTCACCGGCGAACCGGACCCGGTGCTCAAGCAGCCCGGTGACCAGGTGATGTCCGGCAGCTTCGTGGTCGCCGGCGCCGGCGCGTTCACCGCCACCAAGGTCGGCCGGGAGGCGTACGCCGCGCAGCTGGCCGAGGAGGCCAGCCGGTTCACCCTGGTCAGGTCGGAGCTGCGGAGCGGCATCGACGCGATCCTGAAGTTCATCACCTGGCTGCTGATCCCGACCGCGATCGGCCTGATCATCAGTCAGCTCGCGGTGGAGAGGAACGACTGGCGCGAGGCGGTCCGCCGGATGGTGGCCGGCATCGTGCCGATGGTGCCCGAGGGCCTGGTGCTGCTCACCTCGGTGGCCTTCGCGATCGGGGTGGTCCGGCTCGGCCGCAAGCAGTGCCTGGTGCAGGAGCTGCCCGCGATCGAGGGGCTGGCCCGGGTGGACACCGTCTGCCTGGACAAGACCGGCACCCTCACCGAGGGCGGCATGGACCTGCTCGAGCTGCGCCCGCTGGCCACATCGGACGGCCGGGGCACCGACGGCCAGCTGCGGCCGGACGCCCCACTCGCCAACCACGTGCTCGCCGACCGGCAGGTGCTGCAACAGGCGCTCGGCGCGCTGGGCGGCGCGGACTCCCGGCCCAACCCCAGCATGCAGGCGGTGATCGACGCCTACGGCAACGGACAAGGCGACGGGGAGCACTGGCGGGTGCTGGAGGCGATGCCGTTCTCGTCCGCCCGGAAGTGGAGCGGCGTGCAGCTGCTGGAGCCGGCGGGCACCGAGGCCAGCTGGCTGCTCGGCGCCCCGGACGTCCTGCTGCCGACCGGTCATCCGGCGCTGGCCGAGGTGGACGAGCTCGGCTCACGCGGCCTGCGGGTCCTGCTGCTGGGCCGGACCCCGCAACCGCTCGACGCCCCCGACCCGGCCGCCGGCCTCCAGCCGCTGGCGCTGCTGGTGCTCCAGCAGCGGCTGCGCGAGGACGCCGCCGACACCCTGCGGTACTTCGAGAGCCAGCAGGTCGAGGCGAAGGTGATCTCCGGCGACAGCGCGGTCTCGGTCGGCGCGGTCGCCGCGCACCTCGGACTCCCGGGCGCGGAGCTCCCGTTGGACGCCCGGACGCTGCCCACCGACCCCGAGGAGCTGGCCGAGGTGGCGGAGCGGACCACCGTCTTCGGGCGGGTGACGCCGCAGCAGAAGCGCGAACTGGTCGGTGCGATGCAGTCCCGCGGGCACACCGTGGCGATGACCGGCGACGGCGTCAACGACGTGCTCGCGCTCAAGGACGCGGACATCGGCGTGGCGATGGGCTCCGGCAGCGAGGCGACCCGGGCGGTGGCCCAGATCGTGCTGCTGGACGACAGCTTCGCCACCCTGCCCTCGGTGGTGGCCGAGGGCCGCCGGGTGATCGGCAACATCGAACGGGTGGCGAACCTCTTCCTGGTGAAGACGGTCTACTCGGTGCTGCTGGCCCTGCTGGTGGTGATCACCCACGTGCCGTACCCGTTCCTGCCCCGGCACTCCACCGTGCTCAGTTCGCTGACCATCGGCATCCCCGCCTTCTTCCTGGCGCTGGCCCCCAACAACGAGCGGGCCCGGACGGGCTTCGTCCGCCGGGTGCTGCGGCTCGCCGTCCCCGGCGGGGTGATCGCGGGTGCGGCCACCTTCACCGCGTACATGCTGGCCAGGTCCAACCCCGCGACCGACCTGGAGGCGGACACCAGCGTCGCGACGCTGACGCTGTTCCTGGTGGCGATGTGGGTGCTGGCGATCGTGGCCCGGCCGTACAACTGGCTGCGGATCGCGCTGATCGCCGCCATGGGCGGGGCGTTCGCGCTGGTGCTGCTGGTGCCGTGGCTGTCGGACTTCTTCCAGCTCTCGCTCGAGGGCCTGCGGGACCCGTTGACCGGGGTGGCCATCGCGCTGGTGGCCGGGCTGCTGCTCGAGGTGGTCTGGGCGGTGATCGTCCGCCGCAACGGGGACACCGGCTGACGTGGACTCAGCCGGTGTCCGATGCGGGTCAGCGCTCGAAGTCCCGGGCCGCCAGCAGCTCGTAGGCCCGGTCCGGCTCGGCCAGGGCGGCCAGGATCTCGAACCGGCGGTGCCACTGGCCGACCGACCAGGCCAGCCCGGCGGCCAGGCCCTCGGGGGTGGCCGCGTGCAGCAGGCCGGGGACCGGCGGGACGTCGAACTCGTCGTCCTCGTCCGCCGCTTCGGCACCGTCCGGGTCGTAGGGAAGCTCCGGGGCGGCCGCGGCACGGTCCCAACGCCAGCCGATCGCCGCCTCGTTGCCGTCCGGGCCGACCACCAGCAGCTCGTCGTGCTCCTCGTAGACGGCGGGGCAACCGGGCAGCAACTCCCGTACCACCGAGGGGGTCCGGTGCAGGGTTCCCTCGGAGAGCACCCGGCCGCCGGCCACCTCACTGGCCAGCGAGACGTGCAGCCGCTCGGCCAACTCCGGGGCCAGCTCCGGGGCGACCGGCAGCAGCGGGTACGGGTGCAGCAGCTCGACCAGGTCGGGGGCGTCCGCGACCACCGCGTCGGCGGCGTCCACCAGCACCGTGGTGTCGGGGCGGCGACCGGTCTCCGGGTCCATCGGCGGCACCGCCCTGACCACGTCCAACGCCTCCACCCGGTCGGCCGGGACGGTCGCCAACGCGCTGTGGATACCGTGCAGCTGACGGTGCGTCACAGCTGAGGCCGGGTCGGTCAGCCGGTCCAGCAGCTCGTCCGGGCCGTGCGGTTCGGCGAGCAGCGCGGCCAGCGTGGTGCGTACCCCGAGGGCGTGCAGGAAGGTCTCGTCCAGATTGGTGCGGGCCTCGTCGTAGAGGCCGCGCAGCAGCGGGTCGGCCCCGGCGGCGCGCAGGCCCGCGGGCTCCTTGCCGTCCAGCACCGGGTGGTCGCGGAGCCACCAGGCGGTGTACGGCGGCAGGTCGACGTAACTGCCGTTCGGCAGCAGGGTGCGGACCGGGTTGACCACCGCCTCCCGGTACGGCGGCCGGGACAGCAGAGCCAGCGCCTCGGGCCAGGCGTCCTCGTCCACCAGGTCCAGGTCGCGCACCGCGAGCAGCTCGGCGGCCACCGGCGGGACGCCCAACTCGCCGTTGTCGTCGGCGTGCAGGGCCTCCAGCGCGTCCTCGCACCATTCGGCCAGGCCGTCCGGGGCCTCGTCCAGCAGGCCGGTCGGGCGGCCGCCGGCCGCCCGGTCGGCGGGCGCGGTCGGGTCCAGCCGCTCCAGGTCGTCCGGGTCGAGCACCACGTCCTCGGCGCGGACCAGCACGAAGGTGCTCAACGCCCCTGCCGCCGCCAGGACTTCGGGGCCCCAGCGCTCCAGCAGGTCCTCGTCCACGTACCCGGCGTCGTCGTCCCGGGCCAGCGCGGACAGCGGGGAGTCGGGCAGGATCAGCTCACCGGCCCTGGACAGCTCGCCCTCGTCGTCCGGCAGCGCCAGCCGGGCCAGCCAGCGGTGCTCACCGGGGGTCGCCCCGGCGGCCTTGACCAGCCCCAGCACCGCGTCGGCCAGGTCGACGGCGGCGTCGAAGTCGTCCTCCCCGAGCTCCAGCGAACGGGCCACCGCCGCCCGCACCTCCGGGGTGTCCAGCACCCCGGCGGGGGTGGCGGTCCCGGCACCGAGCTTGGCCAGCAGCGGGTGCGCCGCCTCCGGGTGGGCCAGCCGCAGGTCGAGCAGACCGAGCGCGTCGGCCAGCGACTCGGGGTAGCCCTCGAAGCCCTCCCAGTCGGCCGCGTCCGAGGGCAGCAGCACCCGGCGCGGGCCGGTCACCGTACGGCCGTCGGCGAGCGGCACCGGCAGCGCGCCGAGCGACTCCGGGTCGGCGCCCGCGAGCGCCGCGTACAGGTTCCGCCACCAGGCGGGTTCCCGCTCCAGGCCGCCGAGTTGGTCGACCACCTCGGCCAGCGGCACCCGGCGGACCTCGAGCACCCGCAGCTCGGTACGGCGCTCCAGGCCGGCCGGCAGCAGGCCGGGGAAGATCGGCGCCAGCGCCGCCACCACGTCCCGGTCGGCGCCTTCGAGCAGCGTGGCGTCCCTGGGCCGGAGTGCGGGGGTGCCCTCCTCCACCGGCGCCGGGTGCGGCAGGAACGGCGTGGCGGGCAGCCGGCGCAGGATCGCCGAGCGCAGCGCGTTGTCCAACGCGCCGTCACCGAGCGGCCCCGGCACCAGGCCGAGCGACCCGAGGTCGCCGCCCCTGGCCCGCAGCAGGTCGGCGTACGCGTCCGCCGCGCGCTCGGTCAGGAAGTCGGTGAGCGGGCCCGGCGCGACATGACGGCGGGTCGGGTCCAGCGGGTACCCGGCGATCAACAGGGCCGGTACGCCCAGCGGTTCGTCGCTCGGCGTCGGGGCGTGCACCACCGGGTCGGTGCGCAGCGGCTGCGGGGTGCCGTCCTCCGAGACCGGCACCGCCCAGGTCACCGACCAGTACGGGCGGGCGCGTTCCTCGGTCGGCCGGTCGGCCAGCAGCTCGGGCGCGGTGCTGCCGCTCCGGGTGACGGTCTGCCAACTGGTGCTGCGGTCCCCGTCGGTGAGGGTGACCGTGGTGATCCCCTCGGCGGGCGCCGGATCCGCCGAACGGGTCAGGGTCCGGACGCCGTCGGGCGTCTCGACCGTGACCTCGGCCAGGCCCGGCAGGGTGAGCAGCAGCGCGTCGTCGATCCCGGTCAGCAGACGGCGGGTCAGGTCCTCGGCGGCGGTGTCCCGGAGCGGGAGCACCACCACGGTGTCGTAGCCGGCCGGCGCGGCACCCTCGGCCGGGAACGGCAGCCGCAGCAGCGGCACATGGCCTTCCCGGCGGCGCAGCTCCTCGGCCAGCTGGGGCCGCTCCTCGGTGAGCGCCTGAGCCTCGGTCAGCGACCAGCGGACCCCGCCGTGGGCCGAGAGCACGGCCGGTTCGTCGGTGACCGCGAGCACCGCGGCGAAGCCGACGCCGAAGCGGCCGACGGTGCGGGCCTCGTCGGTGCGCTTGGAGGAGGCACGCAGCGTGGCCAGCGACTCGACGGCCGCCTCGTCCAGCGCGGCGCCGGTGTTGGCGGCGGCCAGCACGCCGTCCCGCAGGGTCAGCCGCAGGCGGCCGGGGCCGGTGCCGGTGCGGGCCGCCGCGTCGGCGGCGTTCTGCGCCAACTCGACGATCAGGCGGTCGCGGTAGCCGCCGAGGGCGAGCTCCTCCTCGGCGTTCGCGTCCTCCCGGAAGCGGGCCGGGGCGGCCGTCCAGGCATCCAGGACCCGACGCCGCAGACCGGCCGTGTCGAAGGGGTCGGCCACCTGCTCGTCACTGCTGCCACCGATGATCCGAGGCTCCACTGCACTGCCGCCTTCCGCCGCCACCCTGGCCCTGCCGTACGGGGGCATTCTCCCCTGCCCGGACCGCGACTCCGCGCAGGGGCTCGGCGCTGCGCTGGGCAAGCGCTCAAGCATCTACGGTCAGGGGCTCGGGGAACTGCGAGGAGATCTGGCGCTCGGGTCACTGCGAAAGTGCCTGACCGCCCACGTACGGATCACCTTGCACGAGGTCGGCGTCGCAGTTCCCCGAGCCCCTGGTGGTGCACCCACCTAGGAGTGCCCGAGCTCCTCGGCCGGGGCGTCGGGTTCGACGGAGCCGCTGGTGCGGTCGGGGTGGAGCTGCATCGGCTCGATCTCCAGCTCGTCGAGGATCAGCTCGGACGGGGCCGGCGGGGCCGGGATGACCGCCGCCTCGGAGTGGCCGCCGCAGCCGTAGGCGAAGGAGACGACCTGGCCGTCGGCCGGGCCGAACTCGTTGCCGCAGATGCCGAAGGCCTGTCCGAGCGAGCCGCCGATCGGGATCAGGAAGCCGCAGGTGTCGCAGTTGGCCGGGGCCGCCTGGGCCATCGGCGTCTGCGGACCGTGTGCGGTCTCCCAGCGGTCGGCGGCCAGGTGCAGGCCGATCCGGGACAGCACCCGGGGGCGGCCGAGGCCGAGCTCCCCGGCGACGGCGCTGATCTGGGCCCGGGCCGGGCTGGGCTGGAGGTCGGGGTCGGCGACGACCAGGTCCTCGGTGTCGTCCAGGGCCGCCACCGAGTTCGGGGCGGGCTCGTCCTCGCCGGACCAGCCCGGCTCCAGCCGGAGGTCGTCCGCGTCGGTGGGCAGCAGGTCGCCGGGGCCCATGTCACCGGGACGCAGGCGCTGGCTCCACGGCACCCACTGCGGTGCGAGCACCGCGTCGGGGCCGGGCAGCAGCACCGTCTCGTCCAGCGTGACGTTCTTCGCCCGGGGCGCGCGGGCCACCGTCACGGCCCAGTGCCAGCCGCGGTAGGCCGCGTCCAGGCACTCGAACGTATGGGTGACGACCCGCTCGCCGTCGGCGCGGACACCGAGGTGCGCCCCTACGGCCTCCGGGCCGACCGCCTCGGCGGCGGCCTGACGGGCGATCTCGACGGCCTCGGCACAGAGCCGGTCGGGGGTACGGCTTCGCATCGCAGCACTCACGGCGTCGATTCTCTCCCAAGTTCTGTAGCCTGCGGCCCATTTGCCCACGGTCCGTCAGCTGCTGGACCCGCGCGGTCCTGCCAGGAGCTCCGGTCCGGTGGGCACCGTCTCTCTTATCATTCTGCGGTACCTGCGCCTGTCCGCTGACCGGCCGCGCCGCCCGCTGGGCAGTGCACGCGCGTAGTGCAGGCTACCCGCCGGTCGGCCACCCGGGACAGTCCGGCTTGGAGGCGGGTCAGGTCAAGTCGTGGTGATCATGGAGATCCCCCGCGTTGTCCGGGCGAATCTCGGGCAGGATTGGCTACGTGGCGGACGAGATCCCGTCGCGGCCCGAAGCCGAGGGCCCGGAGCAACCCGGCCCGTCGGCACCGGCGCCACGACTGCCCAACCCCGTCCCCTCGGCGAGCGACAGCGGGCCGCCGCCGGTGGGTGGACCGACGCCGCCCCGCCGGAACCTGTTGGTACGCGGTGCCTCCTCGGCCGGCCTGCGCACCGGCCGCGTGGTGCACGGCACCGGCCGGCGGATCCGCCGCGCCACCGCGGCCGAGGGCGCCGGTGAATCCGGCCTCGCCAAGTTGATCGAACTGCACGCGCTGAACTCGTTCGGCGACATGCTGATCACGATCGCGCTGGCCTCCACCGTCTTCTTCTCGGTCCCCACCGGCGAGGCCCGCGGACGGGTCGCGCTCTACCTGCTGGTCACCATGGCGCCGTTCGCGCTGCTCGCCCCGGTGATCGGCCCGCTGCTCGACCGGATGCCGCAGGGCCGCCGGTCCGCGATAGCGATCTCGATGCTGGCCCGCGCGGTCCTGGCGTGGACCATGGCCGGTCCGGTGATCAACGGCGGGCTGACGCTCTATCCCGCCGCGCTCGGGGTACTGGTCGCCTCCAAGGCGTACGGGGTGGTGCGCAGCGTCGTGGTGCCCCGGCTGCTGCCCCCCCGGCTCTCCCTGGTGAAGGCCAACTCCCGGGTCACGCTGGCCGGTCTGCTGGCCGGCATGGTGGCCGCCGGGGTAGGTGGCCTGCTCCATCTGATCGGGCCCGCCTGGCCGCTGCGCGGGGCCTTCCTGGTCTTCGTGGTGGGCACCCTGATGGCTTTTCACCTGCCGCACAAGGTGGACTCCGCGAAGGGCGAGCAGCGGGCCGTGCTGCACTCCGAGGAGCACCTGACCGGCGAGGAGCACCGCCGCAGGCCGGACAAAGCCCGGCTGCGGACGGTCGGCCCCTCGGTGATCCTCGCCCTCCGGGCGGTGGCCTCGCTGCGGGCGCTGGTCGGCTTCCTGGTGATGTTCCTGGCCTTCCTGCTCCGGGACGACCCGGTCGGCGGGCTGCAGCCGACCGTGACGATCGGGGTGGTGGCGGCCTGCGCGGGCGGCGGCAACGCGCTCGGTTCGATCCTCGGTTCCTGGCTGCGGACCCGGAGCTCCGAGGTGATCGTCACCGCCAGCCTGCTGGTCGCCACGGTCGCGGCCGGGGCGGCTGCGCTCTGGTACGGGCTGCTGACGGTGGGTCTGGTCGCGGCGGCGGCCGGGGCGGCGGCCTCGCTGGGGAAGCTGGCGCTGGACGCGCTGATCCAGCGGGACGTGCCGGAGGCGGTCAGGACCTCCGCCTTCGCCCGGTCCGAGACGCTGCTCCAGCTCTGCTGGGTGGCCGGCGGCGCGCTGGGGATCACCCTGCCGCTGGACGGCTCGCTCGGGCTGTGGACGGCGACCGGGCTGCTCCTGATCCCGCTGGTCTGGACGGTCTGGGCGCTGGTCCGGCTCGGCCCGCACCGGGTGCCCCGGACTGCCCAGCCAACTCCCTAGGGCATTCGGGCGACCCCGGAGTTTGCTGATCGGGTCAGGCCGGTAGCCTCTAGCCCATGAGCCTCAGCACCCGTGTCATCGCCGCCGTCGGCGCCGTTGTCGTGATCGGCGCCGTCACGGTCGGCGCCTCCGTTGCGATCGCCAGTGGCGAGGACGCACCGAAGGGAAAGCTGGCCACCCTGGTGGTCGGCACCTCCTCCATCCACTCCGAGCCGTTCGGCAAGTCCTGCTACAACGACGGCAAGCCGCTGGACGAGGCAGCCCAGGCGGCCTGCCAGAAGAGCGCCGCCGAGGCGTTCGAGAAGGGCACCCTGCCCAGCCTCGACGTGACCACCGCCGACAAGGTCGGCGTCGGCGTCGACCCGAAGGTGGCCGAGAAGGGCTGGTTCGCCTTCACCGACGGTGGGCAGCAGCAGCGCGCCACCCTGGCCGCGACCCGTACCGGTTCGACCTTCTCCGGTCTCCTCCCGGCCTCGGGCCTGCTGGCCGCCACCGAGAAGACCAAGGTGACCGTGGTCGAGGCGAACGAGAAGACCGGCGACATCATCGGCGTCTGGTACTTCCAGCTCAAGAACAAGGACGCCGTCGGCGAGCAGCCGGCCGCGCAGCAGCCGCAGCAGCAGCAGGAGCAGTAGGGGTGACACGGCCCCCAGGCGGCGACGCGCGGCCGGGTACCCCCCGGCTGCTCGTCGCCGTTGCCGTTCAGGCGGAGGCCGAGGCGGTGCTGCGCGGGCTGCGGGACGGCGCCCGGCCGGTGCCGCTGGACGTCGGTGAGCTGCGCCGCAGTGAGCACGCCTCGGGCACCGAGGTGGACGTCCTGGTGGCCGGGGTCGGCCCGACGGCGGCCGCCGTCTCGGTGGCCGCCGTGCTGGCGGAGCACCCGTACGACCTGGTGATCTCGGCCGGGATCGCCGGTGGCTTCGTCCCCCGGGCACCGATCGCGGCGATCGTGCTGGCCGAGGAGATCGTGGTCGCCGACCTGGGCGCGCAGACCCCCGACGGCTTCCGGGACGTGACCGAGCTCGGCTTCGGCCGGATCAGGTTCACCCCGCCGTCCGGCGCCGTCCGGCTGGCCGCCGACGCGCTGGACGCCGCCACCGGCACCGTGCTGACGGTCTCCACCGTGACCGGCAGCGCCGAGCGGGCGGCCGAGCTGACGGCCCGCCACCCGCACGCGGTCGCGGAGGCGATGGAGGGCTACGGAGTGGCGCAGGCGGCGGAGCGGTACGGCGTACCGATGCTGGAGCTGCGCACCGTCTCCAACCCGGTGGGCCCCCGGGACCGGGCGGCCTGGCGGATCGGCGAGGCACTGGGGTCGCTGGAGCGAGCGTTCGTTCTGCTCCCCTACCGGGAGCTGATCCAGGAGGTCGCCCGATGACCCTGCAGGTCGCCTACTCCCCCTGCCCGAACGACACCTTCGTCTTCCACGCCTGGGCACACGGTCTGGTGCCGGGCGCCGAGGCGCCCGAGGTGACCTTCGCGGACATCGACATCACCAACGGCCTCGCCGAACGCGGGGAGCTGGACCTGCTGAAGATCAGCTACGGCCAGCTGCCCTGGGTGCTGGACGAGTACGCGCTGCTGCCCTGCGGCGGCGCGCTGGGCCGGGGCTGCGGCCCGCTGGTGCTGACCCGGGAGGCGGGCGAGGCAGCCGGTCTGACCGGCCGTACGGTCGCGGTGCCGAGCGAGCGCTCCACCGCCTACCTGCTGTTCCGGCTCTGGGCGGCGAACGCGGTGCCCGGCGGCTTCGGCGAGATCGTGGTGCTGCCGTTCCACGAGATCATGCCCGCCGTCCGGGACGGCCGGGTGGATGCCGGGCTGGTGATCCACGAGGCCCGCTTCACCTACCAGCAGTACGGCCTGCACCGGCTCGCCGACATGGGCGAGGCCTGGGAGCAGGAGACCGGCCTGCCGATCCCGCTCGGCGCCATCGTGGCCCGCAGGTCGCTCGGCCGCGAGCGGCTGGACGAGCTGGCGGCCACCATCCGCAGCTCGGTCAGGATGGCCTGGGACGACCCCGAGGCCTCCCGGAAGTACGTGCTGGCGCACGCGCAGGAGATGGACCCGGCGGTGGCGGACCAGCACATCGGCCTGTACGTCAACGAGTTCACCGCCGACCTGGGCGAGGCCGGCTACGCCGCCGTCCGCGGCCTGCTCACCCGGGCCGCCGCCGAGGGGCTGGTGCCCGCCATCGGCCCGGGTGCGCTGGAGTTCTGAGGGCTGGTCAACCGCCTGAGCCGCCTCAGACGTCGAACTGGTCGGCCACCGCGCGGAGCAGGCCGGCCAGCTTCTCTCCGGTCGGCTTGGCCGGGTAGCGGCCGTGCTGGAGGCCGGGAAGCACCGCGTCCAGCATGGTGATCAGGTCCTGCACGATCGGGGCCATGTCGTCCGCGCTCTTGCGCTGGGCGGCGGCCACCGAGGGCAGCGCCTCCAGCAGGGTGACCGACATCGCCTGGTCACCCCGGTGCCCGGCCACCACGCCGAACTCGACCCGCTGCCCCGGCCGGAGCGCGGTCACCCCGGCGGGCAGTGCCTTGGTGTGCACGAAGACGTCGCCGCCGTCGTCGCGCGACAGGAAGCCGAAGCCCTTCGTCTCGTTGAACCACTTGACCTGGCCGGTGGGCATCTCGAAAAGTCCTCGTGTGGGTGCGGGGAGACCCCGGCCGTGGGCCGGGGATCACCGGGGTGGATGACGAGCCGACCGCGCTGGGGCGTCAGGTCGGGCTCGGGGTCAGCAGCCTAATGATCCGTCAGTGCCTCACCGGCACGCAGCCGGTTTCTCGTACGGCGTTCTGACGCACCTGGCACTGCCCGACCAGGGCCTGGCGCGGCCAGGCAGCGGCTGAGCGCTCGGCACTGACGACACCCCCGATCAGGACGGCGGGGCAACCGGACGGCCCCGTGCGAAGGCTGCATACCCTGACCACCTGCGGGCCGAAACTTTCCGTCCCCGAGGAACTGCGCGCTGTGACGAACCCCCGGTCGGCGCAGGTCGGGAGAGTGCGGCTCAGGCGGGGGCGTTCAGCTTGTCGCCGAGCCAGCCGAGCGAAGCCGGGAGCATCCGGCTCCAGGTGTTGAAGTTGTGACCGCCGGTCTCCAGGGTGATCGAGGAGACCTTGGTGTCGCTGCCCTTGGCGGCCGCGGCGAACTTCTGGGTGGACGCGTAGTAGTCCCCGTCACCCTCCCTGCTGCCGCCGACCAGCAGCGAGACCGCCGGCTTCGGCAGGTTGGCCAGCCGCCAGTCCAGGTCGGCCTGGTTGCGGCGGTCCTGGCTGCCGCCGAACAGGTCGCCGGTGGTCGGGTCCTCGGCGGCCCGGTAGTAGCCGGACAGCGAGACCCCGGCGGCGAACACGTCCGGGTGCTTCATGGCCAGCTTGAGCGCGCAGTACCCGCCGGTGGAGTTGCCGATGACGCCCCAGCTGCCCGGGCCCGAGGCGACCCGGTAGGAGTCCCGGATGGTCTGCGGCACGTCCTGGGCGAAGTACGTCTCGGACTGCGGGCCGCCCGGGATGTCCTCGCACTCGGTGTCCCGGGGCATGGCAGGCGACGGCCGCATCAGCACCAGGACGTACGGCTTGGTCCTGCCCTCGTTGATCAGCGACAGCTCGGTGGAGGGGTAGTTCAGCTTGGTGATCAGGTTCTTCGCGTCACCGGGAAAGCCGGTGATGGCGATCGCGGCCGGGAACTTCCGGTCCTTGAACTCCGGCTGGAAGTACTGCGGCGGCAGGTAGACGTACCCCTCGGTGGCCAGACCGGTGGCCGCGCCGGGGATCCGGATCTTCTCCAGCTTGCCGACCACTGCGGGCTCCCGGCCGACCGTGTTGGCGCCCCGGACGTTCTCGTTCGAGATCGTCTGGACCACGGCGCCCTTGCGGCCGTCCGCGAGCTGACTCTGGATCACCACCGGGCCGTCGTCGTTGCTCCCGATCAGGTCGGCCCAGCTGCTGTAGAAGGCGAAGTAGTTGTTGGCGACCAGCCCGACGGTGCACATCACGGCGAGCTGGGTGGCCAGGATGGTGCCGAGCCGGCCGAACACCGTCGCCCAGCTCCGCTCCGCCAGCCGGGGCCAGAGCCAGACCGTCGCGGCCACCGTCAGCACCGAGACCAGCGCCGACAGTGCGAGCACCTTGTGACTCGTCAGACCCATGTGTTGGTTCGCCCCTGCTCGGCCCGCGCGGTCCACCCGCCTCCCTCAAGGTTGCCTGAGAGCCGGCTGTGAGACCTGAGCGTCTGGGCCGATATCGCCCCCGCCGATCGACGGGGGCGGCGGGCTGCCACACTTGACCCGTCCCGGGCCACGTCGTCGAGGAGTCCCCGTGAGCAGCAGCAACACCACCGACCGCGGCGACGGCCTCGTCCGAGCCGGTGCGATCGTCTTCCTGGTCGGGGCGGTGGCCACCGTGGTGACGTTCGTCCCACTCTTCCTCGACCTGCCCCGGTTCCCGCCGATCGCCTACTGGGTCTCGATGGTCATGCCCCTCGGCCTCCTGACCGCGCTGACCGGCCTCTTCCAGTCGGCCCGCAGGACCAACCAGGTCTAGCCGCGCTCCGGCGTCAGCCATCAGGGGCTCGGGGAACTTAGGCGAGGTGGGCAGCCAGCCAGGCGGGGAACGCGGTGAGGTCCGGAAGGACCACGTCCGCACCGGCCTCGTACAGTGCGGCGGCGCCGTACGGCCCCGTGGTCACGCCCACCGCGACCGCGTCCGCGGCCCGGGCCCCGACGATGTCGCCGAGGTGGTCCCCGACGTAGACCGTGGCGTCGTGCAGCCGCAGGGCGTCGCCCTTCGACTCGGCCCAGGTGTCGCCGACCAGGATGTCCGTGGCCAGGCCGACGTGGTCGAGCTGGAGGCGGGCGTTGGACTCGTACTTGCCGGTGATCACTGCGACCCGGCCGCCGTGGGCCCGGACGGCGGCCAGTGACTCGACCGCGCCGGGCAGGACCAGCGTGCCGGGCAGCGCGTGCTCGCGGTAGAGCGTTCGGTACAGGTCCACCATCCCCGCCACCGCCTCGGCCGGGAACCACTGCCCGATCTCCTGGGCGAGCGGCGGCCCGAGCCGGGTGACGGCCAGCGCGCTGTCGATCGGCACACCGGTGGCAGCTGACAGCGCGTCATAGGTGGCCTGGATGCCGGGCCGGGTGTCGAGCAGGGTCATGTCGAGGTCGAAGCCCACGGTGAGAGACATGACCCCCACCCTAGAAGGGGGCGGAATCTGCCGGTCCGGCGTGGGGGCGGCCGGGACGCCGCCGACGATCCCGGGCGCGCCCTGGGCGGGCTGACCGTACGTCAGCAGACAACTCGGACATAATCGACATCTCTCGTACTGTCGAGCCGTCCGAGGTGCCGATGCCACGTCAACTCTCCCGCCGTACCGCCCTGGCCGGGCTGGGGGCGTCCCTGCTGGCCGGCTGCACCAGCTCGCCCGTTACCCCGGCCGTCCCCGACCTGCCGACCGGCACCGAGACGCCCAGCCCAGCGCCGGTGCCGAACGTCACGGTGACCGCCGCCACGGGCGAGGTCGAGGTGCCGGGCGCGCCGGTCCGGGTGGTGGTGCTGGACACCGCCGAGCTGGACTCCGCCATCACCCTGGGCATCCCCCCGGTCGGCGCCGCCCGGGCCCCCGCCGACCAGGGGCTTCCGGACTACTGGCCGGCCGCCTGGCGGGACCGGATCACCCAGATCGGCGACATCGGCAGCCCGGACACGGCCCGGATCGCCGCCCTCGACCCCGAACTGATCCTCGGCAACCAGACCCGGGACGGCGCGTACTACGACGCCCTGCGGGCGATCGCCCCCACCGTGCTGACCCGGACCACCGGCTTCCCCTGGAAGGAAAACTTCCAGCTGCACGCCCAGGCCCTCGGCCGCCGGGCCCAGGGCGCCGTCACCGCCGCCGAGTACGACCGGCACGTCGGCCGGGCCACCCAGGCGATCGGCAACGCCGGTTCGGGCGGCAGGCGGATCAGCGTGGTCCGGTTCGTCGAGGGGTCCCCGACCGTCCGGCTGTACGGGAAGCAGAACTTCATCGGCACCCTGCTGGCCGACCTCCAGCTCGGACGGCCCGCCCCGCAGAACGTCGACCGGTTCGCCGTCGAGGTGCCGCCCGACCGGATCGCCGAGGCCGACGGGGACTTCCTCTTCTACTCGACGTACGGCGACCCCGCCAAGGCCGGCACCGACGCGGTGCTGGCCGGCCCCGGCTGGCAGGCGCTCGGCGCCGTCCAGGCGCACCGGGCCTTCCCGGTGGACGACCAGCTCTGGTTCGAGGGCATCGGCTACACCGGGGCCAACCAGATCCTGGCCGAGCTGCAGCACTTCCTGGGCGCCTGACCTCAGCCCTCAACGACCGCCTTGCGCCGACGCAGTGTCACCACGAGCAGGAACAGTGCCGAGAGCACCGCCGCCAGCCGCAGCGCCCCGGGCGCACCGTCCCAGACCTGCTGCCCCAGCTGGTCGGCCGGCCCGGCCGGGGAGCCCCACCTGCCCTGCGCCCGGCCCCACTGCCAGATCGCCGTACCGGTCAGCGTGCCCAACGGCACCACCAGCACGGCGAACTTCCTGGTCAGGTCACCCAGCCGGGACACGTACGCCAGCGCCCAGCCCGCCAGCAGCGCGAGCAGCTGGCCGGTGCCCGCACCCGCCAGCAGCACCACGACCGCCAGCAGCACCAGCGGCGAGGGGCGACGACCCGTCAGGAACGAGCGGCCCTGCTCTCCCGGCGGCGGCTCCGCCTCCTCCTCCACCGCCTCCTCCGTGCGCTGCTCCGGCAGCTGCCCGGCGGCGGTCTCCGGCTCGGCCACCGGGAAGTCGAAGGTGACGCTGTCCCACCCCGGGAAGTCGGCGGCCGTCAGCGGCCGGCTCGGCGCCGCCCGGGCGATCAGCCACGCCCCCTCCGGCGGGACCTCGGCCCGCTCCACCGGCGTCTCCGGCGCGTACACCGACTCCGTCACCTCGGCCGACGCCTCCTCGGACTTCCGCCCCAGCACCCGCCACGGCCCGTCCACCCGCCACCACTCGCCGTCCGCCATGCCCCACCCCTCGCCTCACCACGGACGCTACCCACTTCCACCCCCCGGCACGACCCCCTTCGCGCCCCCACGCCCCCGCTGCACGCCCTCCTCAGGCAGGGGTGCCGGCCGGTGCTAGTTTGCTCGGGTGAGTCTCCTTGATGATGTGGCCGAGCGCGATGGCTGGCGCTGCTGGGTGTGCGACGAACCGGTCGACCCCGACGAGTCGGTGAACGACCCGCGGGGGCCCAGCGTCGACAGCCGGACCGCCGACCGGAAGGCCAAGATCGCCGAGCGGCTCGCGCACCGCGGGTGCAACACCCGCAAGGGCGCGGTCAAGGTGGTCATCGCCTGGCCGGAGCGCCTGTACGTGGTCGAACCCGCGCCGCTGATCACCGTGGCCGGAAGGCTGGAGCGCAAGGGCGGCCGCGAGATGGTGGGCCGCTGTCCGACCAGGAAGGACGCCCAGGAGGCGGCGGACTGGCTGGTGGACCGGTTCTCCCGCCTGGTACCGGGGCTGCCGGTGACCGCCGACATCGAGGCGGGCGGCGGCCAGTTCCTCGTCATCCTGTCCACCGGCCGCCGCTGACTTGCCGGTCGGCCGGGACCTACTTCGGCGACAGGTGCTCTTCCAGGCTCCGGCTCAGCGGGTAGACGCGCTCTGCGGGCAGAAGTCGCTGGGCCTGGGCGGCGCGTCCGTTCCGGACCAGCGCCGCGGCCTTGTGGACCTGCGGGGTGAGGTCGGTGAGGCTGACGACCCAGTCCTCGGCGAACGTGCGGATCAGGTGGCGGCCGATGCCGATCTGGATGCTGTAGTGGTTCAGAGCCGCTCCACGCACCGAGCGCTCGGGGTCCCACTGAAGGTGCACGGCAGCCTGGGCCACTGCCTCCGGGCTCGCGGTCGTCAGTACGGCCTGGGACAGCGCCTGCTCCCAGCCTTCCCGGGTCATCCGCACGGCGAGGACACGCTCCTGCCCCGGCTTGCGGGCCCAGTTGCTGCGGTGCATCAGCCACTGGAACGAGGGCTTGATCCACGTCATCCGCTGGAACGAGAACGGCGTGACGAAGTGCCCCGCCCGCAGTGCGGCGTCAGCAATCGCGGGCGAGTACGCCTGGTAGACCACGACGGTACGGGCGTCGTGGTCGGCGCGGATCTGATACTGCGGCGTCATGCAGCGCACCCTGTCATCCGCCGTCCCGGAGTCGCCAACGGTTTCCCACCCGGACCGTGGACGCCGAAGCTCCTGCCAAGGCCATGGCTTGTTTGCGTGGGTGCCGTAATCTGGGTCGGATGACCAGTCAGCAGAGCGAGCCCCGCCCGGCGAAGGCCGCCGTACCCCGGACGCTCGCCGAGGAGCTCCGCGCCCGCGACGACAACTCGCTGGCCGACCTGCTGCATGCCCGCCCCGACCTGCTGAACCCGGTGCCGAGCGATCTCACCCAGCTGGCCGCCCGGCTCTCCAGTCGCGCCTCCAGCCTCCGGGCGCTGGAGCGACTGGACCGTTTCACCCTGCAGACCGCCGAGGCGCTGGCCGCCGCCCCCGACGGCTGCGCCGACACCGTGGTGCGCAACCTGCTGGGCGGCCCCGCCCGGGTGAAGCCGCACACCGCCGCGGCCCCGGCCGACCGGGCTGCCGTCGCGGCCGCGCTGCCCGCCGCGATCGCCACGCTCCGCTCCCAGGTGCTGCTCTGGGGCCCCGACTCGGCGCTCCGGCTGGTGATCGCGGTCCGCGAGGCGCTCGCCCCGACCGCCGCCAACCCCGGTCGGACCGGGCTCGGCCCGACCCTGGCCGAGGCGACCCTCGGGATGTCACCGGCCCGGATCCAGCAGCTGATCGCCGGCGCCGGGCTGGCCCCCACCGCCGACCCGGTGACCGCCGTGGCCGCGCTCGGCAAGCTGCTGCAGGACCGCAAGCGCTGCGCCGCCCTGCTGGCCGAGGCGCCCGCCCCGGCGCTCGCCCTGCTGGAGAAGCTGGTCTGGGGACCGCCGACCGGCACCGTCCCGGACGCGGCCAGGCCGGTGACTGTGGACGAGGCCCGCAGCCCGGTCGAGTGGCTGCTCGCGCGCGGACTGCTGCTCCCCTCCAGCGCCGGATCGGTAGTGATTCCAAGGGAGTTGGCGCTGCACCTGCGCGGCGAGCGGAGCCACCGTACGGTCGAGCCGACCCCGCCCGCGATCACGCCGACCCTCGAGCGCGATCCACAGGCTGTGGACAACGCGGCGGCCGGACAGGCGTACACCGCCGTCCGCACCATCGAGGAACTGCTGGAGGCCTGGGGCCTGCAGCCCCCGCCCACCCTGCGGGCCGGCGGCCTGGGCGTACGGGACCTCAAGCGGGCCGCGCTGGTCCTGGAGTGCGGCGAGACGACCGCCGCCTTCTGGCTCGAACTCGCCTACACCTCAGGGCTGTTGGCGCCGGACGGGGAGACCGACGAACGGTGGGCGCCCACCCCCGCGTACGACCACTGGCTCCAGCAGGCGACCGCCGACCGCTGGTCGCTGCTGGCCCGCAGCTGGCTGGCCGCCACCCGGGTGGCCGGGCTGACCGGCACCCCGGACGGCAAGGGCAAGACCCGCGCCCCGCTCGGCCCCGAGCTGGACCGCACCCTGGCACCGTCCGTACGCCGCGCGACCCTCGATGCCCTGGCCGGCCTGCCGGCCGGCGGTGTGGCGGACGCCGCGACACTGCTGCCGCTGATCCGCTGGCAACGCCCGCTCCGGGGCGGCCCGGTGGGGGCGGACGGCCGGGACTTCCGCGACCACCTGGTCGACTGGACCCTGCACGAGGCCGAGCTGCTCGGCATCACCGGCCGGGGCGCCCTCGGCGCACCGGCCCGGGCGCTGCTCGGCCACGCCGATCCGGCCACCGTGCTGGACCCGCTGCTCCCGCAGCCGCTGGACCACGTGATCCTCCAGCCGGACCTGACCGCGATCGCCCCGGGCCCGCTGCTCACCCCGCTGTCCCAGGCGCTGGCGCTCTGCGCGGACATCGAGTCCAAGGGCGGCGCGACGGTCTACCGGTTCACCACCGGCTCGATCCGCCGCGCACTGGACGCCGGGCGGTCCGCCGCCGACCTGCACTCCTTCCTGGCCCAGCACTCCCGCACCCCCGTCCCGCAGCCGCTCAGCTACCTGATCGACGACGTGGCACGGCGGCACGGCGTGCTCCGGGTCGGCGCGGCCTCCTCGTACCTGCGCTGCGACGACCCCGGGCTGCTGGCCGAGGTGCTGGCCGACCGGCGCGCGGTCGAGCTGCGGCTGCGGATGCTCGCCCCGACCGTGCTGGCCTCCCAGGCCGGGCCCGAGACGCTGCTCTCGGTGCTCAGGTCGATGGGGTACGCCCCGGCCGCCGAATCCGCCGAGGGCGACGTGCTGCTGACCCACCCCGACAGCCGCCGCACCCCGCCGCGGACCGCCCCCACGCCCGTCCCCGACGGACCGCCGGAGCCCGACCGGGTGCTGCTCACCGCCGCCGTGAAGGCCGTCCGGGCGGGCGACCGGGCCGCCACCGCCGTCCGCCGGGAGACCGTCACAGGACCCGCCGCCCACCGGCCGCAGAGCGGCCCGGCCCGCAGCGACCTGCGCCAGCTCCCGCGCACCGCCGCCGCGGACACCCTGGCCGCCCTGCAGACCGCAGTGCTGCTCGGCGAGCGGATGTGGATCGGCTACGTGAACGCCGAGGGCCTCTCCTCGCAGCGGGTGATCGACCCGGTGAAGGTCGAGGGCGGCTACGTCACGGCCTACGACCACCTCAGCGACGAGGTCCGCACCTTCGCCCTGCACCGGATCACCGGAGTCGCCGAACTGGCGGACAGCGCGCAGTAGGGTCAAGAGCATGGAGCTCGCAGCCGGTATCCGGTACGCCGTCATGGACCGTCACGGCGGGGTCAGCCAGGCCCCGTTCGACTCGCGCAACCTCGGCGGGCGGACCGACGACGACCCCGCGAACGTCCGCCGCAACCGCGAACTCACCGCGCTGGAGCTGGGCCTGGACCCGGCCCGGGTGGTGATGATGCGTCAGGTGCACGGCACCGAGGTCGCGTACGTGACCGAGCCGTACGACCCGGGCACCGCACCGCCGCTGGACGGCATCGTCACCGACCGCCCCGGCCTCGGCCTGGTGGCGCTGGCCGCCGACTGCGCCCCGGTGCTGATCGGCGACCCGGTCCGGCGGCTGGTCGGCGCCGCGCACTCCGGCCGGGCCGGTACGGTCGCCGGGATGGCCACGGCACTGGTCGCGGCGCTGACCGCGCGCGGCAGTGACCCGGCCGACCTGGTCGCCCTGGTCGGCCCACTGGCCTGCGGCCGCTGCTACGAGGTGCCCGAGCAGATGCGGGCGGAAGCCTGCGAACAGCTCCCCGAGCTCTGGGCCACCACCCGGCAGGGCACGCCGGCCCTGGATGTCCGGGCCGGCATCACCGCCCAGCTGACCAGGGCCGGGGTCGGCGAGATCCGGCACGACGACCGCTGCACCATGGAGGACGAGAACTTCTTCTCGCACCGCCGGGAGCAGGTCACCGGCCGGTTCGCCGCCTACGTCTGGCTGGTCTGAAGCGCTACTGCTTCTTCTCCTTGGCGGCCTGCTCGGCCTGCTGCTGCTTGGCCTGCTCCATCAGCACCTCCGGGTCCGGCGGCGTCGGGTCGACCCCGGTGAGCAGTTCGGTGCCGGTGAACGCGACCAGCCCGAACACCCCGCCGGCGTTCTTCAGGTCGGGCATCCCGGCGGTCTTGGCCGCATGGGCGGGCACAGCGGCGGCGGCCAGCGCGGCACCGGACAGCGCGACCGCGGCGAGCAGACGATTCGGCATCTTCATGCCCTGCTCTAACGAGCACTTCCCGGGCAGGTCACCCATAACCACCCGAGTGCGGGACACTGGAAAGTCTGCGACCTGACAACCGGAGGACTCCCCGCGTGAACGACGGACCGCTGATCGTCCAGAGCGACAAGACCCTGCTGCTGGAGATCGACCACCCCAAGGCAGCCGAATGCCGCCGTGCGATCGCGCCGTTCGCAGAGCTGGAGCGGGCGCCCGAGCACGTCCACACCTACCGGGTGACCCCGCTCGGGCTGTGGAACGCCCGGGCGGCCGGGCACGACGCCGAGCAGGTGGTGGACGCTCTGGTGACGTACTCGCGCTACCCGGTGCCGCATGCGCTGCTGGTGGACATCGCCGACACCATGGGCCGGTACGGGCGGCTGCAGCTGTCCAAGCACCCGGTGCATGGGCTGGTGCTGAGCACCACCGACCGGCCGGTGCTGGAGGAGGTGCTGAAGTCGAGGAAGGTCGCCCCGCTGGTGGGCGCCCGGCTCGACCCGGACACCGTGATCGTGCACCCCTCGGAGCGCGGTCAGATCAAGCAGGTGCTGCTCAAGCTCGGCTGGCCGGCCGAGGACTACGCCGGGTACGTGGACGGCGAGGCGCACCCGATCGAGCTGGAGCAGGACGGCTGGACGCTCCGGCCGTACCAGCAGCAGGCCGTGGAGGGCTTCTGGCACGGCGGCAGCGGTGTCGTGGTGCTGCCCTGTGGGGCAGGCAAGACGCTGGTCGGCGCGGCCGCGATGGCGGAGGCCAAGTCGACCACGCTGATCCTGGTGACCAACACCGTCTCGGCCCGGCAGTGGAAGCACGAGCTGGTGAAGCGGACCTCGCTGACCGAGGACGAGATCGGCGAGTACAGCGGGACCAGGAAGGAGATCCGCCCGGTCACCATCGCCACCTACCAGGTGATGACGACCAAGCGGAAGGGCAGCTACGCGCACCTGGAGCTGTTCGACGCGCGGAACTGGGGCCTGGTGGTCTACGACGAGGTGCACCTGCTGCCCGCGCCGGTGTTCAAGTTCACCGCCGACCTGCAGGCCAGGCGGCGGCTCGGGCTGACCGCGACGCTGGTCCGCGAGGACGGCCGGGAGGGTGACGTCTTCTCGCTGATCGGGCCCAAGCGGTTCGACGCGCCGTGGAAGGAGATCGAGGCGCAGGGCTACATCGCGCCGGCCGACTGCTGCGAGGTCCGGGTCACGCTGACCGACTCGGAGCGGCTGACCTACGCCACCGCCGAGCCGGAGGAGCGCTACCGGTACTGCGCCACCACCGCGACCAAGCGGCGGGTGGTGGAGGCGCTGGTCAAGAAGCACGAGAAGGACCAGACCCTGATCATCGGTCAGTACATCGACCAGCTGGACGAGCTGGGCGAGGTGCTGAACGCGCCGGTGATCAAGGGCGAGACCAGCAACGCGCAGCGGGAGAAGCTGTTCGAGGCGTTCCGCACCAAGGAGATCAGCGTGCTGGTGGTCTCCAAGGTAGCCAACTTCTCCATCGACCTGCCGGAGGCGACGGTGGCCATCCAGGTCTCCGGCACCTTCGGCTCCCGGCAGGAGGAGGCCCAGCGGCTGGGGCGGGTGCTCCGCCCGAAAGCGGACGGGCACTCCGCGCACTTCTACTCGGTGGTGGCCCGGGACACCGTGGACCAGGACTTCGCCGCCCACCGGCAGCGCTTCCTGGCCGAGCAGGGCTACGCCTACCGGATCATCGACGCGGACGACGTGCTGTAGCCCGGGGTAAATGATTCGCGTCGCGGGTGGGGGCAGGTCTAGGATTTCCGGTCTTGCCCCCTCCCGAAGCGTGGTGCCGTCCTGGCAGCCGTGGGAGCCCGTCCGGTCGGTAACCGGGCGGTTTTCACCGTGAGCTAATGACGAGACCGCCGCCCGGACCGGGTGGCCGGGAAGGTTCGCTGTGCACTCCCCCGCCCCTGTTGACCCGCTGCCCGTCGACCCGCTGCTCCAGCGCGAGCGCGACCACCTCGCCGCCTCCCGGGACGCGCTGCGCGCGATGCGCGCGGACGTCGAGTCGCTCGACCTGCGCGACGTGACCGGCACCTGGGTCTCCGCCGCCGTGCTGCAGAACCAGATCACCAGCCGGATCGCCGCCCTCGCCGACCTGGCGCACACGCCGCTGTTCTTCGGCCGGCTGGACTACCTGCACGCGATCAGCGAGGACAAGGCCGAGGGCGGTGGCGGGGAGCAGTTCTACATCGGGCGGCGGCACGTGCACGACGCCACCGGCGACCCGATGGTGATCGACTGGCGGGCACCGGTCTCGCAGCCGTTCTACCGGGCCAGCCGGACGGAGCCGCTGGACGTCGACCGGCGGCGCCGGTTCGGGTACACCGGCGGCGAGTTGACCGCGTACGAGGACGAGCACCTGAGCGACCCGGCGGAGACAGAGGGCGCCTCCGCCCTGCTCGCCGCCGAGATCGAGAAGCCCCGCGTCGGCCCGATGCGGGACATCGTGGCCACCATCCAGCCCGAGCAGGACGAGATCGTCCGGGCCGAGATCGGCGGCACCGTCTGTGTCCAGGGTGCCCCCGGCACCGGCAAGACCGCCGTCGGCCTGCACCGGGTCGCGTACCTGCTCTACGCCCACCGCGACCGGCTCGCCAAGTCCGGCACCCTGGTGGTCGGGCCGAACCGCTCCTTCCTGCACTACATCGAACAAGTCCTGCCCGCCCTGGGCGAGTTGGACGTCGCCCAGGCGACCGTGCAGGAGCTGGTCAAGCACGTCGAGATCCGCGCCGAGGACCCGTCCGAGGCAGCCGGGCTGAAGGGCGACGCCCGGATGGCCGAGGTGCTGCGGCGCGCCGTCCGGTCCGGCATCAGTCTGCCGACCGAGCCGCTGGTGGCGGTCCGCGGCTCCCGCCGCTGGCGCCTCCCGGTGTACGAACTCGTCGAGATCTTCGAGGAGATGCGCGGTCGGGAGATCCGCTACGGCGCGGCGGGCGACGCGCTGCCGCAGCGGCTGTCGCACGCGCTCCTGCTGAAGATGGAGCAGGGCGGCGAGGCCCCCGACGACCGGGTGCAGGACGCGATGGCCCGCAACCCGCAGGTCAAGGCCCTGGTGAAGCAGTGCTGGCCGCCGGTCGACCCGGCCAAGCTGGTGCACCGGCTGCTCACCGACGCCGAGTTCCTGGCGAGTTGCGCGGACGGCATCCTGACCGAGGACGAGCAGGCCACCATCCGCTGGGCCAGGCCAGGACGTTCGGCGAAGACCGCGCCGTGGACCGCCGCCGACGCCGTCCTGGTCGACGAGACCGCCGACCTGGTGCAGCGCACCGCCTCGCTCGGCCACGTCGTACTGGACGAGGCGCAGGACCTCTCGCCGATGCAGTACCGGGCCGTCGGACGGCGCTGCAGCACCGGCTCCGCCACCGTGCTGGGCGACCTCGCGCAGGGCACCACCCCCTGGGCGACCGGTAGTTGGGCCGAGGCCCTGCACCACCTCGGCAAGCCGGCCGCCCACATCGAGGAGCTGACCAAGGGCTTCCGGGTCCCTGAGGAGGTGATCGCGTACGCCTCCCGGCTGCTGCCCGCGATCGCTCCCGGGCTGGCGCCGGCCACCTCGGTCCGTGACACCCCGGGATCGCTGAGCCTCCGTCAGGTCGAGGCCGAGGTACGGGATTCGGCCCTGGTCGCGGCCTGCCGCAGCGCCCTGGAGCGCGAGGGTTCCACCGGCCTGATCGCCGCGGACGCCCGGATTCCCGCGCTGGGCGTGGCGCTCACCGCAGCCGGGCTGCCCTTCCTCGAACCCGGCACCGAGACCAGCGCCGACGCCCGCCTCACCCTGGTGCCCGCCTCGCTCGCCAAGGGCCTCGAGTACGACTACGTGGTCCTGGACGAGCCGGCCGCCGTGGTGGCCGGCGAGCCCGACCGACGGACCGGCCTGCGCCGCCTCTACGTCGCCCTCACCCGGGCGGTCTCCGGGCTGACGGTCGTACACGCGGAGTCGCTGCCCGGGGAGTTGACCGCCCCGGCCCCGGCGGAGTGACGCTCGCCACTGCGACTCGGGCGAAGCTCGCTGTATCCGAACGCGAGTGCTGCGGATCTACCTCCACGTAGGACGAAGTGAGAGGAGCGAAGCATGTACTCGCCCAGCGTCACCTCCGACGCTCGTGTCATGCCCGTGGGGGCGGCCGGCGGCCAGGTCGAGCAGATGCTCGCCGACGCACGCCTGCTCATCGATGCCGCGATGGACCGGCACCGGCTGTCGGCCGACCTGCCCGGGGAGATCACGGACGCCCGTGACAGCGCGGTCCGGCTGGCCCTGCGGGCCGAGCACCAGATCGTCTGCCTGGTACCCGCCCTGCGCAGCGAACGGGTCCTGCTCGACGGACTGCCCGAGGTGGTCGCCCAGGTGGTGCGGGGCGGCACCGGGGTGCAGGGCCAACTGCTGTACGCGACCCGTGGCCCGGCCCCGGCAGCCGACGAGGGCGGCCCGGCCAGGACCGCCGGACGGGACGGGCCACAGGTCCGGGCGGTGCACGGGCTCTTCCCCGAACTGCTGATCGTCGATCAGCGGTTCGCGCTGGTCCGGCACGCGGGCCAGGTGTCGCAGATCGAGCTGCCCTCGGTCCTGCACGCCCTGCAGGCACTGTTCGCGGCCGGCTGGGCGCTGGCCCGGCCGACGGATCCCCAGCGCGAGGCGTGTCGGCACCGTGAGTGCAGACAGACCCGCGCGGTGCTCCAGCCGCTGAGTGCGGGGCTCGCCGACGACGCGGCGGCCCGCGCGCTGAACCTCTCGGTCCGTACCTACCGGCGCTGTGTCGCCGACATCATGCGCAGGCTCGGCGCCACCACCCGGTTCCAGGCCGGGGTCAGGGCCGCGGCCTCGGCCGCACTCTGCCTGCACGAACAGGAGACGTCCGCCCACTGACCCACCGACAGCGCCGGGGCGCCGTCCATGGGTGGGCCCCGCATGAAGGCGGGCGCCCACCAGGTCCACTTGCCGAGCAGCGACATCGCCGACGGCAGCACCAGGGCCCGGATCAGGGTGGCGTCGAGGAAGATCGCCGCGGCCAGCCCGACACCCATCTGTTTGAAGCCCAGGTCGGACACCGTGGCGAACAGGGCGAACACCACCACCATCACGATCGCGGCGCTGCTCACCACCCCCGCCGAGGAGGTGATGCCCTCCGCGACGGCCTGCCGGGTCGGCACCCCGCGCAGCACGGCCTCCCTGATCCGGCTGACCACGAAGACGTGGTAGTCCATCGAGAGCCCGAACAGGATCACGAACAGGAACAGCGGCAGCCAGCCCATGATCCCGCCGACCGAGTGGAAGCCCAACAGGCTCTCCGCCCAGGTGTTCTGGAACACCAGCACCAGCACGCCGAAGGCCGCACCGACCGACAGCAGGTTCAGCAGGATCGACAGCACACCCAGCACCACCGACCGGAAGGTCACGATCATCACCAGCAGGGTGAACAGCAGGACGAAGCCGATCACCAGCGGCAGCCGGGAGTTCATCCGGTCCAGCCAGTCGTTCTCGCCCGCCACCCGGCCGCCGACCGCGACCTCCGCACCGGAGACCGTGCCCACGGTGGCGGGCAGCAGGTCGGTGCGCAGCCGGGCCAGCGAGGCCCGGGCGTCGTCGGAGTCCGACTTGAACGGCACCGCCAGCATCATCGTGTGCACGGTCCGGTCCGCCGACTCGCGGACCTCGGGCCGGCGGGCGTCCTTGACGAACAGCCGGTCGTTGCCGGCCCTGGTCACCAGGTCGTCCAACGCCCGCCGCACGTCGGCGGCCTGCTCGGGACCGGCCTTGACCGCGACCAGGTGCCCGACCCCGCCGGTGCTGGGGAAGGCGGCGTTCAACCGGTCCATGGTGGCCACCGCCGGGACGTCCCGGCTGAGTGCCTCCTCGCCTCCGGTGGTCAGGTGCATCCCGAAGCCGGGCAGCGCGATCAGCGCGGCCAGACCGGTCGAGGCCAGCAGCGTGACGGCCGGCCACTTCTTGGACGGACGCAGCACCGCCGACCAGAACTTCGAGGTCTGGTCGGGTCGTTGGGACAGCTTCCAGAGCAGCGGGACGCGCGGCCGGTCGATCCGGTGCCCGATCTTGGCGAGCAGCGCGGGCAGCACGGTCAGTGAACCGATCACCGAGACCGCCACCACCAGGATGGTGGCGTTGGCGAAGGCGATCCAGACCTGGTCGCCGCCCAGGTACATGCCGGCCATCGCGACCACCACGGAGATGCCCGAGACCACCACGGCATGGCCGGAGGTCTGTGCCGCGATCTCGATCGCGTCGATGTGGCCGCGCCCTCTGGCCCGCTCCTCGCGCTCGCGGCGGACGTAGAACATCGAGTAGTCGACACCGACCGCCAGGCCGACCAGCATGATCAGGCTGAAGTCGTTCTCACCGCCGGGGCTCACGTTCGACACCAGCATGGTCAGGCCGATCGCGCCGAAGATCGCGGTCAGCGAGAGCATCAGCGGCACCGCGGCCGCCAGCAACGAGCCGAAGGTGACCAGCAGGATCAGGTAGGTGATCGGCAGGCTCAGCTTCTCGACCAGACCGAAGTCCTTGCCGACCGTCTCCTCCAGGCCCTTGCCCAGCGAGCCGGGACCGAACTGCTCGACCCTCAGGTCAGGGAAGGCGCCCTGGGTGGCCGAGGTGGCGGCCAGCAGCGGGCCGACCTTGTCCCGGGCGATCTTCTGGTCCGGCTTGCTGCGCATGGTCACCGGGACCAGCACCGCGTCCTTCTTCGGCGAGACCGCCGGGGCGGTCACGTCCTGGACGTCGGCCAGGCCGGTCATCCGTGCGCTGACGTCGCGGGCCGCCTCGTTGGCCCGGGCGATGTCCAGCGTGCCGGAGCGTGCGGTGATCAGGACGTTCTCCTTCGCCTGATCACCGAAGTTGCCGTCCTTCTGGATCTGGATGGCCCGGGCGACCTCGCCACTGGCGGTGTCGTCCATGCTCCAGGTCTTCAGGCCGGCGGCGCCGCCGGCCAGCAGGCTGAGCACGATGCAGGCCAGCCAGATGCCGATCGCACGCCACGGGTGGGCGGCGCTCCAACGCGCCGCCCGGACAGTCACTGACTGCTGAGACACGGGATCCCCCTAGAGTTCTTCGATGGCCTTCAGCCACCCGGTCTGGTCCCGTGCCTCGCTCGGCCCGTTCACCTCGGCGAAACGGACCACGCCCTCCCGGTCGATCAGGAAGGTGCCACGGGTGGCTATGCCGAAGTTCTCCTCGAACACGCCGTAGGCCTGGGCGGTCGCGCCGTGCGGCCAGAAGTCGGAGAGCAGCGGGAACTTGTAGCCCTCCTTCTCCGCCCAGGCGATCAGGCTGAACACCGGGTCGGTGCTGATCGCCAGCACCTGGACGTCCTCGTTCTCGAAACGCGACAGGTCGTCACGCACGCTGCACAGCTCACCGGTGCACACACCGCTGAAGGCGAACGGGAAGAACACCAGCAGGACGCTCTTCTCGCCGCGGAACGACGACAGGGTGATCCGCTCCCCCTGGTGGCTGTTCAGGGTGAACTCGGGGGCCTGCTGGCCGACCTTGATCTCCACGGGTGCCTCTTCTTCTCTCTCGGGTTCCGGTTGGGGTTCGGGGGTCCACACCGCAGGAGTGGTGACCGCCCGGGGCGTGGGCGCCGCCGCGGCCGGCACGAACAGGCCGCTGCGCCGGGGGTTGGGGCTCGCCGGCGCGGCGAACTGCCGGGGCCGGGCGTGCGCCAGCACGTGGGCGGCGGTCAGCGCTGACACCTCGTCAGCCTGCTCGACCTCGCAGAAGTGGTCGAAGGGGTCGAGCAGTTCGAGCGACCCGGCGGGCAGGCCCGCCGCCAGGGCCTGCACCCCGGTGGCGGTGGCGGTGGGGTCCTGCTTGCCACCGATCACCAGGGTCGGGCAGGCGATGTTCTCCAGCCGGACGAACGGGCTGTGCGCGAACAGCCGGAACAGGTTGACGAACCCGTTCGGCCCGACCCGCTCGGAGATCTTGTCGACCATCCGGTCGAAGATCTCGGGGTCGTACTCCTTCTCCGCCCGCACCCGCAGACCGGCCGTCAGGATCTCCTTGAAGCTGGCCAGCGAGTCGTTCATCATCTTCCAGGTCAGGCCCTGGGTGGTCGGCCGGTAGGCCGGAGAGGTGAGGATCGCCGAACTGACCGGCGCTGCACCAGGTTTGGCGAGGTACTCCAGGGTGGCGTTCGACCCGAAGGAGTGCCCCACGATCGCGTCCGGCACCACCGGCAGGATGTCCATCACCTCGGTCAGCCACTGCGACGGCAGCAGCGTCTCCGACCAGCCGTAGTCGTTGTGCGCCCGCCAGGGCAGGTCCACCGCGAAGATCCGGAACCGGCCGAGCATCCGCTCGGCCATCGGCAGCCAGACCTGCCAGACCTCCTCGAGGCCGTGCATCATGAGCAGGACCGGAGTGTCCGTGTAGGCGGACAACTGATGGTGCATGACCCGGACTTCGTACCCGTTGACCGTGCTCTGGACGAGCGGTGCCCACTGGGCCTCGAATTCGGGGGACGCGAATGGCATGTCGGTAACTCCTCCTAGGTTGCCTTGGCCGCGAGCGCGAGGGCCCGCCGCTCGGCGGCGGACAGCATGGCGCGGCGGATCGCTCCGGCTCCGAGCCGGATCACCAGCCAGTACGCGGCGAACTTGCGCCTGGCCTGCTCGTCGGTGGCGGCGACCTTGGTGGTGGTGATCATGCGGGTGCCGGCACCTTCGGGTTGGAACTCGAAGGACATCAGGGCCTTGGCGTAGCCCGGCTCGTTGAAGGCGACGAAGTCCTCGTAGTCCTTGGCCACCGGGCCGTCCTTGGGGACCGGCTGCCAGAACTGGGCGATCCGCCCGATCTCCAGCTTCCGGGGCTCGTCGTTGGTGACGATCGCGAACCGCTCCTTGACGCCCTCGAACAGGGTCAGCCCCTCCGAGGCCTTGAACTGACGTCCGGTCAGCCGGGCCGGTACGCCGCGGGCGAAGATCAGCGCCTGCACCACCAGCAGGTCGGAGAGCTTCACCTCGAACATCGCCTGCCAGACCAACTCCGGCGGAGCGGCGATGACCTTGTCGTGCTTCATGTGGAAGTGCCAGACGATCTCGGCCATCAGTGGCCTCCTGCCATGACGGGACGCTCCGTCGGGAGCGCCCGTTCCTCGGCCTCGGTCGGCCGGCCCCGGATCGACAGCAGCACCACGAGGGCTGCGGCGAGCGTCACTGCGGCGGCAAACCAGGCCATGTCTCGAACACCGTATGAGATCGCTTCCTGGTGCAGGCGGGTTACCTGGTTACTGTTCGCCTGATCACCCGTCAGACCGCCCGAAACGTCATTGATCCGGGCGGTGAGCAGTGCTCCCATGACCGCGATGCCAACGGAGTTGCCGACCTGGCGGAACATCGCGCCAACGCTCGACACCACCCCGATCTGGTCCTGCGGCCCGGCGGCGACCGTCAGTTCGCTGATGATCGGCATCACCGCGCCCAGGCAGAGTCCGGTGATCAGCATGCCGGGCAGCAGGGTGGTCCAGGAGTCGCGGTCGCCCTGCGGGTCGAGCCGGGCGAGCAGCGCGATGCCGACCGCCATCAGGACGAAGGTGCCCGCCAGGACGTTGCGCGCGCCGAGCAGGGTGGCCAGCCGGCCGCCCAGCGGTGCGCCCAGGATCAGCACCAGGGTCATCGGCAACAGCCGGAGCCCGGTCTGCTGGGCGCTGAAGCCCAGACCGTTCTGGAGGTAGATGGACAGGTAGAAGATGATCGAGAACATTCCGGTGCCGAGCAGCAGACCGGCCAGCACGCTGCCGCCGAAGGACGGCCGGCGCAGCCAGGACAGGTTCACGATCGGGTTCACGGCCCGGCGCTCGACCAGGACGAACAGCGCCAGGCCGAGCAGCGCGCCGCCGAACAGTGCCAGCACACCGCCCGAACTCCAGCCCCAGTGCGGCCCGTTGATCAGCGCGAGATTCAGGCAGAGCAGCGTCGCACCGGCCGTGACCAGCCCCGGCAGGTCGAAGGAGACCCGGCCGGCCGACGCCGGCCGGCCGCTGTCCCCGATACCCAGCAGGGCGGCGATCACCACCAGCACGCCGAGCGGCAGGTTGATCAGGAAGATCCACTGCCAGCCGAAGTGGTCGACCAGCAGCCCGCCGATCAGCGGGCCGAGCGCGGTGGCCAGACCGCCGGCCGCGCCCCAGAGCATGATGCCCAGACTGCGGGCGCGGCCCTCGAACCCGGCGTAGATCACCGCCAGCGACAGCGGCACGACCACCGCGCCTCCCAACCCCTGGACCACCCGCCCGGCATGAAGCACCGTCATGGTGTCCGCCGCGCCGCAGAGCAGCGAGCCGGTCAGGAAGAGCAGTACCCCGCCCGCGTACACCCGGCGATGGCCGAGGATGTCCCCGACCCGGCCGGCCGTCACGATCAGCACCGCCAGCGCCAGCAGGTAGGCGTTGGCCACCCACTCCAGGTCGGTGAACGACGCGTTCAGCTCACCGCGGATGGTCGGCAGGGCGACGTTCACCACCGTGACGTCCAACAGCACGACGAACAGGCCGAGCAGTGCCGCGAGCATGGTGAGGCCGGGCCGCCCCTTGGGTACTGCCATGGTCAACTCCATTGAGAGAGTGGCTGGTTCGTCCTACCTGCGGTTAGCCGCAGCCGCCGGGGGTGTCCAGGTCGTAGCTGCCGACCAGGTCGAACAGCTCCGGCGGGATGCCCTCCAGCGGGTCCTCGGCCAGGTCGAGTACCAGCGGCACCGGGCGGGCCAGCCCGGTGGACGCCCGGGTGGCGGGCTCGGGGATCACCGGCCGGTCTCCTTCGCCTTGAGCTGGGCGACCTTGAGCTCCAGGGCGGCGACGAAGTCGTCCAGCCGGTCCAGACCCCAGAACCGGTGCGGGCCGATCTTGAAGTACGGCACGCCGAACGCGTCGTCCATGTACGCCGACTCCAGTCCGTCCACACCCTCCCGGCGCAGCTCCTGGTCCTCCGGCGCGGAGGCCAGGTGCTTGCCGTCCAGACCGGCCTGGTCCAGCAGCCGGATCACGGTCGCGCGGTCGGTGATGTTCTCGCCACGCTCCCAACGGGCGTCCAGCAGCGTCCAGAACAGCTTGTGCTGGTCACCGGTGCGCTTGGCCGACAGCCAGGCGTGGTGCGGCAGCACCCACCAGGGGTTGACGTCCACCGGCCAGGTCATGTCGAAGCCGAACCTGCCCGCCAGCCGCTTGGTGTCCTGGAGGATGTAGAGGTGCTTGGCCTTGCTCATGTTGGTGTAGTGCACCTCGACGCCACGGGCGTCCATGTCGGCCAGCATCTGCTCGTCCGGGAAGCAGTACGGGATGTACTCCAGCAGCTCCGGCGCGTCCGGCACCCGCTGCTCGAGCAGCTTGGCCGCCATCCACGAGTAGGGGCTGTGGAAGGAGAAGTAGAACTTCGCGGGCTTGCGGCTCATGCGGCACCGCCGAGCAGTGCGCGCTGGGTGGCCTCGTCCAGGGTGACGATCCCGGCGAACGCCTCGGGACCGCGGGCCGGCACGTAGCCGTGCATGATCGTGCAGGTGGCGACGTTGACCAGCTGGTCACCCCGCCGCACGTGGCACTCCATGGTGGCGGTCCAGACGATGTCCTTGATGACGTCGTCCACCCGGTAGGTGATGTGCAGCACCTCGCCCATGTAGGCGTCGCCGTGCATCTGCACCCGGGCCTTGGAGACCACCGGGATCCAGTCCCGCTGGGCCAACAGCCCGGTGATCGGCAGCCCGGCGTGGGCCAGGTAGCGGTCGGTCGCCTCCTCCAGCAGCCGGACGTAGCCCGAGCTCTGCAGCCGGGTGTACCAGTGGCAGTAGAAGTACGGGATCTCCCAGTCCCAGACGAAGCCGTTCGCCGGGGCCAGCGCCTTCTCGGCGGTCACTCCGGCCGGCACCTCGAGCACCGGCCGGGCCTTGCCCGCCGCCGCGACGTCCGCAACCACCAGCGACCGGAGCTCGGCCGGGACGGGCTCGGCCGGGACGCCGTCCACCTCGGTCACCAGCGCCACCTTGAGCCGGCCGGCCAGCACCGGCACGTCGACCCCGTCCCGGGTGGTGACCAGGTCGACCTTGCAGGTCAGGCCCTGGCCGGACTTGACCGGAGTGGACTCCACCGTGCCGTGCACCAGGTCGTCGGCGTGCAGGGTGTTGATCAGGCGGGTGGAGCTGTCGACCACCTCCAGGCCCAGGCCGTAGGTGGTGAACAGCCGCTGCGGGCCGAAGCCCTGGTCGCGGAAGTGCTGCAGGACCGACTCCTCGGCCAGCGTCATGAAGTTCTTGAAGCCGATGAAGGTGTTGATGTTGGCGCCGTCGTACCGAGGGCGGCCCTCGAATCCGGTCGGCTCCCAGAAGTGCGTTGCCGTCATCACTGTTCCGTTCTGCTGGACCGACTGGTCGTCGGATGGCGTTCGAGGAAGCCGAGAATCAGCTCGGCGATCTCGCGGGTCTGCTGCACGTGGCAGAAGTGCGAGAGGTTCGGGTCCATGTGCAGTTCGGCGCCGGGCAACCGGTCGCGCAGCGCCAGGCCGCGTTCTCCCGCGATCCCCGGGTCGTCGGTGCTCCCGATGATCAAGGTCGGTATCGTCACGTGCGACAGGTTCAGCGCCGCCGTGTTCAGGTAGTGCTCGAAGAGGCAGAGGAAACCGAGCGGACCGATCTTGTCGATCATCTTGGTCGCCATCACGTCGAAGATCTCCGGCTCCAGGGTGTCCGCCCTGGTACCGAGGTTGGCGCGCAGTCCGGCGGTCATCACGGCCCGGAAGTCGGCCAGCGACTGCTCGAACATCCGCCAGCCGACCGGCAGGCTGGGCGGCCGGAACAGCGGCGCCAGCAGGACCAGGGCGTCCACCTTCGGGGCCGTCCCGCCGGCCAGCCACTGCAGTACGGCGTTGGCGCCCATCGAGTGGGCCACCAGCACCGAGACCGGCTCCGGCACCAGGTCCGCGGCACCCTCCGCCCAGCCGCCGAGCCCGGGCCGGGTCCGCCAGCCGTAGGTGCCGCCGGTCCGCCAGGGCAGATCGGCGGCGTAGCAGCGGAACCGGCCCTCGAACTCGGCGGCGAACGGAGTCCACTTGGTCCAGCTGTCCTCCAGGCCGTGCAGCAGCAGCATGGCCGGTCCGGTGCCGGTGCTGTGCAGGCCGACCGGCTCACCGTGCAGGTGACTCTCGGCCACCGGCGACCAGACCGGCCGGCTCACCGCTCGCCCTGTACGGACAGCCGCAGCCAGCCGTGCCCTTCCACCGCGTCACCGCCGGACAGCACCGCGGTGCCGTACCCCCGGCTCGTCAACCAGGCGGTGGCACAGGCGACTTGGAGCACGCCCTGGGCACCGTAGGTCTCGCCTAGGCGTCCGGTCAGATCGACCACGACCTCGGCGGGCAACGGCCGCCCGTAGGCCACCAGCGCCAAGTCGTCCTCCCCGGACGGGGGTTGGCCGGACCCGGCGGCGTCGATCAGCACCCCCCGGTCGGCCCGGGAGAGCAGCACCGCGGCGGCGGCCTCCCGCAGCGGCCGGGGCTCCCGGCCGCCGAACGCCGCCGGATCACGTCGGGCGGCCAGCGCGGTGGCGGTCTCGTCCGCCGGTTCCACCCCCACCACCAGGACCCGGTCGGCGCGGTCGGCCCGGAGCAGCCTGGCACCGAGCCGGACGGCGTCCAGACCGGAGGTGGCACCGTTGCAGAGCATGAAGTTCGGGCCGGTGATGCCGAACCTGATGGCGATCGTGCTGGCGATCACGTTGCTGGACGCGTTCGGCGTGTCCAGCGGGCTGACCTCCTTGAACGAGTCCGCCTGGACCCGGCGGACGATGTCGGTCACGGTGTGCACGTTGCCGAGGTTGGAGCTGACCACGACGGCCGTCCGGTCGGCCCCCGGGACCGGCCCGGTGACCGGGCCGTCCGGCAGGCCGAGCGCACGCTGGGCGGCGCACAGCGCCAGTCGGGTGGCCGGCTCCTTGAACAGCAGGCCCTTGCGGCCGAGCACGTGCTTGACCTCGTCGGCCGGCCACATCCCGGCCGGGTCGGCCACCGCGCCGAGCAGGTCCTCGGCGCTCGCTCCCGGCACGTGCACCGCGTATCCGGTGACGGCGATCACGAGGCCACCTCCAGGATCGCGACCGCGTTCACGCCGCCGAAGCCGAACGCGTTGACCTGGGCGATCGAGCCGTCGATCGGCTCGGCCTCACCACGGACCAGCCGCAGGTCGGCCGCCTCGTCGATGGTGGTGCGCAGACCGGCGATCGGCGGCACGGTGCCCTGGCGCAGCGCCTGGATCGCGACGATCAGGCTCATCAGGAACGCCGAGCCCGAGGTGTGGCCCACCGAGGCCTTGATCCCGGTGACGGTGGTCCGCTCCAGCGCGTCCCCGAACACCTCGGCCAGCGCACCGGCCTCGGTCGGGTCGTTGAGCGCGGTGCCGGTGCCGTGCGCGAGCACCAGGTCGATCTGATCGGGCGTCAGCCCGGCCAGCCGGTGGGCGTCGTGCATGCTGGCCACGATGCCCGCCCGCGACGGCGCGGTCTCGTGGTACGCGTCGCAGGAGAGTCCGACCCCGCGCACCACGGCCAGCGGCTCGGCAGCCGAGCCGGCCCGCTCGACCACCACGGCGGCCGCGCCCTCGCCGAGCAGCACGCCCTCCCGGTCCAGGTCGAACGGCCGGACCGCTGCGGTCGCCACCGGGCTGCCCCGGCCCACGATGGACAGCATGCTGCGGGTCATCCCGTCGCAGCCGGCCACCACCACCGCGTCGGCCTCGTCGGCCGCCAGCAGGTCGCAGGCCAGGGCGAGTGCCGAACCCGCCGCCGAGCAGGCGTTGGAGATCGTCACCACCTCGGTCGCCGTCGGCAGCACCGAGCGCACCGCCGCTCCGAAGTGCAGCTCGTGCAGCCGCAGTTCGGCGTCGTCGGCATGCCAGCGCTCCACCGAGGGCAGCTCACGCAGCCCGGTGCCGACCACCACGGCGGTCCGCTTGGCGACCGGGTCGAGGCCGGCCCTGAGCACCGCCGAGGCGATCGCCGTGGCCAGCCAGCCCGAGGCCTGCAGCTGCTGGGCCTGCTGGTCGATCTGGTAGGCGTTGGCCACCCCGAACCGGACCGGGTCGGCCCGGTCCGGCCGGAGCGGCGACACTCCCACCGCACCGCTCAGCAGCGCCGCGAAGGTCTGCTCCGCGTCGCCCAGACATGAGACGACGTCATATCCGGTGATCGTCACCCGCACGACTCCACCCCCTGACCACCGCGGCGCCGACCAGGCCCTCCGAGGTGACCGAGGTGAGCAGCGAGAGCTGCCCGTCCAGTGCGGGTTCGGCCCGGTGCTCGGCCAGCAGCGCGGCCAGCTGCAGGCCGCCGGACGCGCTGTACGTCTCGCCCAACAGCTCCTTCACCGGCAGCAGTTCGACCGACGCGCCGCCGATGCCGGCCTGCGCGAGCCCGGCCCGCTCGATCGCGTCCCGGCGCGAGCTGCCGGCCAGCGAGGGCGCGACCCGCCGGATGTCGGACGGAGCCGCACCGGCGATCTCCAGGGCCCGGGTGATCAGTTCGGCCAGGCCCTCGGCGGGGTCGTCCCCGTCGCCGCCGTACAGGCCGGTCTCCACCGCGAGGATCTCGCCGTCCAGGTGCCGGCCCTCGGCCCGCACCGCCTCGGCCGACTCCACGGTGAAGAACGCGCCGCCCTCGCCGAGCGGCACCCGCGGGGTGTCGCTCGCGCCCCGGGTGTGGTGCGAGGCCCAGGCCCGGTGCGGCGAGAACTCCTCGACCACACCGGCCATCGCGGCCCGGACGTACCCGTTGCGGATCTTGTTCCGGGCGTACCTGAGCACGGTGTGGAACGCCATCTGCCCGCCGGAGAGGGTCGCGTTCACCCCGCGCAGCTGGTGCCAGATCGCGGTGGCGCTGGCCGCGCCGTTCATCACCGCGTACGGGAACAGCAGCGGATTGACCAGGTAGGGCTTGTCGTTGATGTACATCTCGCGGATGAACTCGCTCATCGCCTGCGGCCCACCGTTGGTCAGGCCGAGGATCAGACCGAGCTCGCCGCGCTCCTCGTCCGGTAGGTCGAGGTCGCTGTCGGCCAGGGCCAGTCCGCAACTCACCACCGCCAGCGAGGTGCTGCGGTCGAAGAAGCTGGTGCCCTTGCGGCCGAGGTGCTCGCGGACGCTGAAGTCCGTGATGGCGCAGGCCTTGTCGGACGGCAGCGGGTCCTCGTACATGCCCTCGACGCTGCGCAGGCCGGAGTGCCGGTCCCGCCAGGCCGCGGTGAACTCGTCGGCGCCGGTGCCCAGCGGGCTGAGCACTCCCCAGCCGGTGATCGCGAGCGTACTCATTCCACCCTCCCCAGCATGGTGATCGCGTTGTTCCCGCCGAACGCGAAGCCGTTGTTCTGGACGATCCGTACGTCGGCCGGACGGGACACGTTCGGCACCACGTCCAGGCCCTCGAACCTCGGGTCCAGGTTCCGCAGGTTGATGGTCGGCGGCAGGAAGCCCTCGGAGATGGCCAGCGCCGAGGCGATCGCCCCGAAGCCGCTGGCGGCGCCCATGCTGTGGCCGATCATCGACTTGATGGAGCTGATCGGGGGCGGGCTGTCGCCGAACACCTCACGGACCGCGGCGGTCTCGGCGACGTCGTTGGACGGCGTGCCGGTGCCGTGGGCGCAGATGTAGTCGACCTCCTCCTTCTTGATCCCCGCGTTGGCGTGCGCGCGCCGGATGCACTCGGCGATCGCCGGGCCGTTCGGGGAGACCATGTGCTTGGCGTCGCAGTTCAGGCCGTAGCCCAGAATCTCGGCGTAGATCTTCGCGCCGCGCGCCTTGGCGTTCTCGTGGGTCTCCAGGAGCAGCGCGGAGCTGCCCTCGCCGATCAGGATGCCGCCCCGGTCGGCGTCGAACGGGGAGCAGACGTCCTTGGCCATCGCACCCAGCCGGTAGAAGCCGGCCACCGCGAACATGCACATCGCCTCGGCGCCGCCCGCGATCATGTACTCGGCGTCGCCGGCCCGGATCGCGTCGTAGGCGTAGCCGATCGAGTAGTTGCTCGCCGAGCAGGCGGTGGAGATCGTGACGGCCTCGCCGTTGAGACCGAGCTCCCGGTTGGCCGCCACGGCCAGCCGGTAGGCCGGGATCAGCTTCACCCGGTCACCGTTCACGGCCGGGAAGCCCTCGTTGACCCAGGTCGAGCAGACCTCCTCGAGCAGCCGGGACTCGCCACCGGTGGTGCCCATCACCGATCCGGCCCGGCCCCGGCGCAGTTCGGCCCGGTCGAGGCCGGCGTCGTCGACGGCCAGCCGGGCTGCCGCGGCGGCCGCGACGCTCGCCGGCCCCCACTCCTCAGGATCAATGTTCTTCACATAGTCACTGGAACGAACGTCCCGGAGTTCACCCGCGGTGTTGTGCGGGAAACCCGAGGCGTCGAAGCTGCGGATCGGTCCCATCTCGGTCCGACCGGCGCGGAGGCCGTCCGCGAAAGCGGAGGCCCCCACACCGATCGCCGACAACGGTCCGAGCCCCGTGATGACGACCCGGCGCGACATCTCAGACAGTCCAACCCGCGGACTCGGCCAGCGTGTCGTAGACCGCCGAGAGGTTGAGCATCTCGGCGAGCTTCTCCTGCGGGACCTCGACCTTGTACTTCTTCTCGATCCGGGCCAGGATCTCGATCGCGCGCAGCGAGTCGGCGCCGTGCTCCTCGACGAACAGGCTGGTCTCGGTGATCTCCTCGGTCTCGACCTCGAGCACCTCGGCGATCATCTCGCGCAGCTCCTCGAGCACGGACTCCTTGGCGGGAACAGTCACGGTATTTCCTTTCGGTGATCACTCAGTGGTTGGGTGGAACTGGCCTTACGGCCCCGGTACGAGCCGGAGCAGGACCAGGTGGCCCTGCGGTCCGGCCGTGCCGAAGAGCAAGCCCCTCGCGGGGAGTCGGCCGAGCGTGGCGGCGAGCCGGGCGACCCCGGTCACGCTCGCCTGCGGCGCGCCGTGCAGGGTGGTGACGGCGGCGGCCGGGAAGTGGGCCGTCATCGCCTCCGCCACCCAGTCCGTCCGCCGGTCCGTCGGCAGGCTGAGCAGCACCTCGTCGGGTGCCGCCGTACCGGTCACCCGGTGCACCGCCTCGGCCAGCACACCGGCGGCCCGGGCGGGGTCGTCCGGGAGCAGCCGTTGGGCACCGCCGGCCAGGTAGCCGTGCACCCGGGCACCGCGCGCCGCCGCGTCGGCCGGCCGCTCCAGGTGGAGCAGGCAGGCGCCCGCCGCGACCGGTTCGGGCGCGCTGCCGGTCGGGCCTTCGATCGCACCGGCGACCACGGCGTCCGCCCGGCCGTGCCGGAGCGCGTCGGCGGCGAACCAGAGCGCCTCGGCGCCGGCCGTGAACAGGTTGAGCAGGGTCACGTTGAACGCCGCCAGGCCGTGCGCGATGGACACCTGACTGGCCGGCAGGTTCACCGAGAAGTTCGGGCAGTCCAGCGGGCTGATCTCCCGTACGCCGCCTGCCAGCAGCGCGAAGTCGATCCGGTCGGCCACCTCCGCGACGGCGAAGTTGGTGCCGATCGCCACCCCGGTGCGGCCGGCGTCCTGGGCGGAGCCGTCCCGGCCGGCGTCGGCGAGCACGAGCCTGGCCGCGACCAGCGCGGCCTGGGCGGCGCGCGGCAGGTGCCGCCAGCCCCGGCGGCCCAGGTGCTCGGCCGGGTCGAACTCCTCGGTCACCGTGCCCAGTCCGGTGATGGCGGCGATCACGACGCCGCTCCGAGCAGGACCGAGATGTTGTTGCCACCGAAGGCGTACGCGTTGACCAGGACGTCACCGTCGACGGCCGCCGGCGAGCCGGTCACCAACGCGAGCGGGCAGTCCGGGTCGAGCCGGTTCAGGTTCGCCGTGGGGGGCACCAGGCCCTCGTGCACCACCAGGGCGCCGACCAGGCAGGAGAACGCCCCGGCCGCACCACCGCTGTGTCCGAGCGCCGCCTTGATCGCGGTCGCGGGCACCTCCGAGGCCCGCTCGGCCAGTAGCTGACCCATCGTCAGACTCTCCGTCCGGTCGTTCATCGGAGTACCGGTGCCGTGGCAGATCAGCGCACCGATCCGGCCGACGGTCCGGCCACCGCGCTCCAGCGCCTCCCGGGCCGCCCGCACCGCCTGGGCCCCGGTGGGCTCCGGGGCGGTCGGGTGGTAGGCGTCGCAGCTCCAGCCCGAGCCGAGCACCCGGGCGTACGGCGTCCGGCCCCGGGCGGCGGCGGACTCGGCCGACTCCAGCACCAGGAACGCCGCGCCCTCGCCGTACACCGTGCCCTGCCGGTCCGCGTCGAACGGACGGCAGGCGTGCGGATCGACCGCGCCGAGCCGCAGGAACGCGCCCATCGCCGGTCGCGAGACGCCCTCGCTGCCGCCGACCAGCATCACCTCGGCCTCACCGGCCGCGATCGCCTCGGCGGCCAGGCCGACCGCGTACGCCCCGGCCGAACAGGCGGTGGCCACCGTCAGGTTGGGCCCGTACAGGCCGAGCCGGCCGGCCAGCAGCGCGCCCGATCCGTACGGCCACCAGTCCATCCCCGACAGTTCCCGCCGGCCGGACCGGCCGGCCTCCACCACGTCGCCGTCACCGGTGCCGAGCCCCAGGTAGAGGCCGATCGGCGCGGACGTCTCGCCGGCCTCGGGCAGCGCCGCGTCGGCGAGCGCGGCCCCGGCCGCCGCCAGTGCGAACTGACTGGCCCGGCCCAGGCGTTCGTCCCCCGGCTGGACCGGATGCCCGGCCACCGGGTAGCTCGGTGCCGAACGGCCACCCAGCTCCGGGTACTCGACGAACTCGGCCCCGTCCTGCCCGGCGAGCAGGGCCCGCCAGAAGGTCGGCACGTCATGCCCCATCGGGGACACCACGCCGAGTCCGGTGACGACGACCTCGCGCATCAGCTGTCCGCCCCCGGGCCCAGCGCGTCCGTCTCACGCATCACGGCGATCGCCTCGCCGACCGTGGCCACCAACTCGTCCCCGACGTAACTCTCGCCGGAGAGAAAGGCGTTGGGCCCGACCAGGCTGTCCACCCGGGCCACGTGCCGCACCGTGTCACCGGGGTAGACCGACCGGTGGAAGACCACCTTGCGGGCCACCGCGAAGATCAGGGTGCCGGTCATCGGCGCCTCCCGGAGCCGGACGCTCTCCATCCAGAGCACCGCGCCGGACTGTCCGAAGGACTCGATCAGCAGCGACCTCGGGTAGGAGTACGCGCTCTGCGGCAGATCGTCGGCCATCCCGGCGTAGCAGGGCTCGCAACCGCTGATGGTCTTGGTGGTGACGATCCGTTCGAACGGGTCCAGCTCGACCACGCGGTCGACCAGCAGGACCGGGTGCCGGTGCGGGATGGCCCGGCGGATCGCGGCGTACTCATACATCGCTGTCCTCCTCCACGAGCCGGTAGCCGAGGGTCATCTGCGCGGCCTTCTCACCGCGTTGGTTCAGGCCGACCGCCTTGACCACCAACTCCCCGTCCTCCTCGGTCTTCAGGGCGCAGCTGAGGCTCAGGGTGTCGCCGGGCGTGAGCGGCGCGGTGAACCGCACCGTGCGGACCTCCGCCAGCTCGGCCAGCACGCTCTTGCCCCGGGTGGACCGCACGAAGTGGTCGATCACCTGGTGGACGGACTCGATGATGAAGATGCCGGGGTAGATGGTGAAGTGCGGGTAGTGACCCTCCAGGTACGGGTCGTCCGCCTTGATCACCTTGGTGCCCGTGACGGTGTGCTCGTCGACGATGGTCACCTGGTCGACGGCCACCAGGGGTGCGGCGCGGTTCTTCATGTTCTCCCCCCTCTCAGAGAGCGATGCCACCATCGACCTGGATGACCTGGCCGGTGATGTAGTCGGCCCGGTCGGAAACCAGGAAACTCACCAGATCGGCGACATGCTCGACCTGGCCGAAACGCTTCAGCGGAACCATCGCGAGGGCGCCTTCGCGCATCTTCTCGGGCAGCCGGTCCGTCATGTCGGTCTCGATGAATCCGGGGGCCACCACATTCACCCGGACCCCGCTCGCGGCGAGTTCCTTGGCGAGCGACTTGCTCATTCCCTGGATACCGGCCTTCGAGGCCGAGTAATTGCTCTGCCCGGCGTTTCCGTACACCCCGGCGACCGAGGACATGTTCACGATCACGCCGGCCTTGCGCTTCATGAAGCCGAAGGCGACGGTCCGGCAGAAGTAGTAGGTGCCGTTCAGGTTGGTGTCGACCACCGCGTGCCAGTCGGCCGTCGGCATCAGCACCATCGGGTTGTCCCGGACGATGCCGGCCGAGTTGACCAGCACCTGGACCTTGCCGAGCTCGTCCTCGGCGGCCTTGACGAAGCTCTTCACGGCGGCCTCGTCGGTGACGTCGCACGGCGCGTGGTAGACCCGGACACCGTGCTCCAGGACGAGCTTCTCGGTCTCGGCCGCCGCGTCCGTGCCCGAACGGTAGCAGAAGGCGATATCAAATCCGTCTTCGGCGAGTTTCACCGCGACGGCCCGGCCGATACCACGAGATCCACCCGTGACGATCGCCATTCGATTGTCGGACACCGCGAATTCTCCTTGGGTTGACCAGGGACGGAACCTGAATACGTTCCCAGCGCAACCGCGCGGTTTTCGAACGCATCGGAAGACTAGATCCGGACCTCTCCGGAAAACTATTTCCTTGGCAGGATGTTGCAGTTATCCGGCACCCGGTGCCGCCCACCGGCCGGGCTGGCAAGAGATTGCCAGCCGACTTGCCCTCCGGTCCGGTCAGCCCGGCGAGGTGGCAGCGGGTTCGAAGCCCGGCAGCCCTCGACAGGCCTCCGCACGGAACGGAATCCGGGCGCCGAGCTGGCTGAGCATCGCCAGCTTGCCCATCCAGACCCGCTGGGCCAGGGCCTGGTCCGGCGGCACCTGCATCCGGGACCGGAGCATGTCGGCCTCCTTCGAGAGGGTGGCCTGGCGTACCGCCTCGCGCATCCACTCCCGGTCGAAGGCGAAGACCTCCGCCTCGAAGGGCCGGACCATCGGAGCCATCGCACCCAACAGCCAGCCGAAGTCCTCCGGTTGGTCGCCGCCCTTCTTGCGGTCCCGCAGCAGGCCCGCCTCCTGGAGCACCCGGGCCATCCGCTCCGGGTCCTCGTCCACGGCCGCGCGCATCACCGCACCGATCCAGGACGGCAGTCCGTCCGGCAGCCGGGCGACCGCCCCGAAGTCGAGTACGCCGAGCCGCCCGTCGTCGGTCAGCCGGAAGTTCCCGGGGTGCGGATCGGCGTGCAGCAGGCCCACCCGCTGCGGCCCGGCATAGAGGAAGCGCGTCAGCAGCAGCCCCAGCCGGTCCCGGTCGGACTGCTCACCCTCGGCCATCACGGTGGCCATCGGCGTACCGGCCAGCCAGTCGGTCACCAGCACCCGGCCGGTGAACTCCACCACCCCGGGTACCAGCACGTCGGGATCGTCGGCGAAGGCGTCGGCGAAGAGCTGCTGGGAGGCCGCCTCCTGACGGTAGTCCAGCTCTTCGGCCATCTGCTCGCGCAGCCCGGCCAGCGTCTCCCCGACCTTCATCTCGTTGCCGGTCAGGCGTTCCAACAGCCAGCCCAGCCGGGTCAGATGACCGAAGTCGGAGGCGATCGCCTCGGCGGCACCCGGGTGCTGGATCTTGACCGCGACCTCCCGCCCGTCGTGCCAGCGAGCCCGGTGCACCTGGCCGATCGACGCACTGGCCACCGGCCGGTCGGTGAACTCCGGCATCAACTTGCGCCAGTCTGCGCCCAGTTGATCACTCAGCACACCGTGGACGATGTCGGCGGGCAGCGCGGGGCCGGACTCCTGAAGGCTGGTCAGCGCCGCCCGGTAGGGGCGCACCATCGCCTCCGGCAGCGCGCTCTCCATCACGCTCAGCATCTGGGCGAACTTCTGTGCGCCACCCTTGAGTTCACCGATCACGGCGAACACCTGCCGGGCGGTGCGCTCCTCGATCTCGGCCCTGATCGCCTCCTCGGCGCCACCGGCCAGCCGCCTGGCCATCCCGAACGCGGTCCGGCCGGCCAGCCCGATCGGCAGCGATGCCACCTTCCACGACCGGCGCACCGTCCCCTTCGGCAACTCACTCATACGTGCCGTTCCCTCCCGATCAGCACGGCACCGAGTGGTGCCCCTCCCCCACAGAGCCACCGACCGGCGTGCTGGATACATGAATCGGGACACCGGGCCCGGACCCGCCGCGGGTGTATCCAGCGCACCGTCGGACGGCTCTGTCCCGATAAGACCTGCCGAAGGGTCTGAGGCCGAGAACCGCGTGTCGGCCGCACGGACTCGAGAGAGGAACTGCGTTGACCGAGCTTCAGTGGCACAACCCGCTCTTTAGCGCGCTGAGTACGATCGGATGGAAGCCGTCGGAGCTGACTGCCGAATCGCTACCGTCCGCCGCATCAACGATCACCTCCGGGCAGGACGGAGCGCCGAACTCCGGTCCGTCGGACGGCAGACTCAGGACCGCACCGGGGGAGTCGACCCGCCCCTGACCAGCGACTGGACATCCGGCCTCCCACCTGCGCCGAATGCCGTGCCGGAGGAATTCCTCAGACTGACAAAATCTCTTACAGCCCCCTTGTCCTGAGGCTGCACCCCCATTACCTTGATATCACTTGATTCATCAACTACTCGACGGAGAGGACAGGGTGGAGGACGAACTGCTCCAGCGTCTCGCGCAGGCCGTAGGACCGATGCCGCCCGGGCTCACCGACCGGGTCAAGCAGAACCTGGCCGCGGAGCTGTCGACACCCCTGCCGCTCGACGAGGCCACCTCGGAGGGCCCCGGGGCAAGCGCCGCGGGGCCCACGTCCGAGCAGCCGGAGACTCCCGGCCAGGTCTGACCCGGCGTCAGTCGGCCTGCTCCGAGATGGATGTCCGCAGCAGTCCGCTCTCGCGCATCCGGCTCAGCAGCGCCGCGTCCTGCGGCGACCGACCGGCTCGCTGCTTCAGTACGCGCTCCAGGTGCGCCAGACACCGCGACCTGGTCGGGCCGATGGAGCCGCGCGGCATGTCGAGCGCCGCGCTGATCTGGTCGTAGGACATCGGCGGATCGGCCACCAGCAGGCCCAGCAGCGCCTGGCACTGCGGCTTCAACTCACGGAACGCCGAGAGGACTTCGTCGTCCCGCTCGGCCGCGAGCAGCTGCTCCTCGGGAGGGTTCTCCGCCGGACCGGCCCGGTCGAAGACCGCCGGCTCACCGATCGGAAGGCTGCGCCCCGCCTTCGCCAGACACTTGAGGCTCTCCCGTCGGGCCGCTGTCGAGATCCACTGGGCCACCCGCTCCGGATCTCGGAGTTTCTCCAGTGACTGAACGGCCCTCAGCCAAGTTGTCTGGACCACATCCTCACAGTCGGCCGAGCCCAGTCTGTGCGATCTTGCTATCGCGTAGATCAACGGTGTGTAGCGATCGACCAGTTCACCCCAGGCCTCTTGATCCCCGGCTAGACAACCGCGCACCAATTCCGCGGGCGTGTTCCCCTGCACTGCTCCCCCGTATTCGTCACCGCCGCTATCACCCCTTGTCGAGCGCACGCCACGAAACCGACTGCCCGATGCTCATTTCGCCCCAGTAACACCGGACATCTCCCGAGCTGTGCAACTCCTGTGAATCTGCTGTATGCGGGCGGCTGTCATTTACTATCGCCGCACCTCACAGCAGTGTCAACCGCCGTCCGGAGCCCCCGCCCGGCCGTGCCGAGCCGTCGTCTTACCGCCATTTCTCTCCGGCCGAAACTCGCCATTCAGCAGCCGCTCGCCATTGCCGCTGGTCAACGCCGTAGGGGCTGACTGGACACCCCGGCAATGGCGGAGTCCACCCGGTTACCGGGGCCATTCGGAGCGCCACCCCGGACCACAAAGGGGCGGTGGCTCGAAGGCGTCACCGCCATTACCTGTCGGTAACTTACCGGCGCCGCCATCTCGCACCGGAATGGAACCATCCGGTACGGCAGGAAATCCGAGACATTCGCCTGCTGAATTCCGTACGGCTTTCCCGGCTCACTCTCCTGAACGATCCTGCGCAGCACCAGCAGGACCGGTCGGACGGGGCGAGCGGTCCTAGCCGTCGATCAGGGCCCGCCAGTGCGCGACCTTGGCCGCGTCCACCGGAGTGTCCCAGCCGTTGGTGCGGACGGGGCCGCCGACGTGGAAGCCGTCGAAGCCGGCGGCTCGGAGGCCGGGGACGTGTTCGGCCCGGAGGCCGCCACCGATCAGGATCTGCTGGCGGTAGCCGGGGTCGCCCGCCTTGGCGAGTTCACCGGCCAGGACTTCCCGGCCCGCACTCACGCCGGCGGCGGAGCCGGAGGTGAGGAAGGTGTCGAGGCCGCGCAGGTCGCCGACGGCAGCGCGGACGGCAGCCCGGTCGACGCTGTGGTCGATCGCCCGGTGGAAGGTCCAGCGGCAGCCCGCGACGGCCTCGGCGACGGCCTCGGTCGCGGCCAGGTCCACCGCGCCGTCGGCGTCCAGGAAGCCGAGGACGAACTCCTCAGCGCCCTCGGCGCGCAGCGCGGCGGCCCGTGCGCGCAGCTCGTCCAGGCTGCCGGGAGTGAAGCCGTCCCGGATCCGGAGCATCACCCGGAGCGGGATGCTCACCGCGTCCCGGATGGCGGCGAAGTCCTCGACGGAGGGGGTGAGTCCGTCGGCGGCCATGTCCGCGACCAGTTCGAGCCGGTCGGCACCACCCGCCTGAGCAGCCCGGGCGTCCTCCGCCGTCAGCGCGATCACTTCGAACATTGGTCTAGACATATTGCTAACCCTGCCACATCCGGAGGCCCGTCGGCGAGCCCCCTGCACGGGGAAAAAGATCAGCCCCACCGAGCGGCGGACCTGCACTTCCCAGCATGGCCACCACCCGGCAGGGCCGCATCCGGCACCGGCTCAACCAGTGACGGCCCGCTTCCCCCTGCGTGCCGGCAGGACATAGGCGAGCCCCGACGCCGCACCCGTCAGCGCCAGCGCGGCCACCGGCCCGTTGGCACCGGTGGTCACCTTGGCGATGTCGAAGGTCGCTTCCTGCAGCACGTACGGCAGGACGGCCAGCGCGGTGAGCAGCAGCATGGGCTCCTGCATGGAGCGTTCTGTCATACGACTACATATATTCCTGCATGCTCCGTCGGGAAGAATGACCGTCATGACCACCGCGCTGCTGGACCGTTGGACCGCCCTGCTGCTCCGTGCCGGAGCCACCGTCGACCCCGGCCCGTACGGGAAGGACCTGCTCACGCGCTGGGCCGAACCGCAGCGGCGCTACCACTCCACCGCCCACCTGGCCGCCGTACTGGACCACGTCGACACGCTCGCCGCACACGCCGAGGACCCGGACGCCGTCCGGCTGGCCGCCTGGTTCCACGACGCCGTGTACAAGCCGGACCGCTCCGAGAACGAGGAGCGCAGCGCCCAGCTGGCCGTCCGCGCCCTGCGCGAGGCCGGGCTGGCCGAGGCCCTGGTCGAGGAGGTCGCCCGACTGGTCCGACTCACCGTCAGCCACCACCCCGCCCCCGGCGACCGCAACGGCGAGGTGCTCTGCGACGCCGATCTCGCCGTGCTCGGCGGTGCCCCCGAGCTGTACGCCGCCTACGCCGCCGCCGTCCGCGAGGAGTACGGCTTCGTCCCCGAGGACGCCTTCCGCGAAGGGCGGGCCGCGATCCTGCGTCAGCTCCTCGCCCTGCCCGCGCTCTACCGCACCCCCGCCGCCGCCGAACGCTTCGACGCCGCCGCCCGCCGCAACCTGGCGGCCGAGCTCACGCTCCTGGAGCGCTGACCTTCCGCCGCCGCAGCCCGGCCGCCGTCAGCCGGGCCACCAGCTCCTTGCTGCCGACCGGCAGCGCGCCGAGCCCGACCGCCGTGTCGTACCAGGCGGCGGGTATGTCGTAGTGATCGCGCTCGAACCCGCGCGCGGGGGCGCCCAGGCGCTCGGCGAAGGCGTGCAGCTCCTCGTACGAGACGTCGCTCACCAGGTGCGACCAGTGCTTCCCGTGCCCCGGCCAGGACGGCGGGTCGATCAGGATCACGACAGCGCACCCACCGGCGCCACCACGGCCGCCTCCTTGCCGCACACCCAGTGCGGCTCGGGCCCCAGCTCCGGCTCCACACTCAACGCGTGCGGGTCCCCCTCGGCGGCACAGATCTCGCACAGCGGCCAGCGCCCGTACTCCTCCAGCAGCTTGTCCTGCACGTCCTGCGCCACCAGCCCGAGCACGAAGTCCGTCCCGTCCGGCCACTGCTCCAGCCACCAGCGCCGGTGCGTCACGGCGTCCTCCACCAGCGACACCACCTGCGGGTCGGCCACGTCCCGGGCGGTCAGGTCGGCGAGGATCAGCGCCCGCGCGGCGTGCAGCGCGGCTTCGATGTCAGCAGAACTCATCCGCCCATTGTCCCGCAGTCCGACCCGACACCGGGAACGCCGCGAAGGCGGCCTCCCCCGGAGGGGAGACCGCCTTCGTGAGTCGGTCAGGACTGACTGATCCTCAGGAGGATCAGAAGTCCATGTCGCCGCCCGGCATGCCGCCGCCCGCGGGGGCACCGGCCTTCTCGGGCTTGTCGGCGATGACGGCCTCGGTGGTGAGGAAGAGCGCCGCGATGGAGGCGGCGTTCTGCAGCGCGGAGCGCGTGACCTTGGCCGGGTCGATGATGCCCGCGGCGATGAGGTCGACGTACTCGTTGGTCGCGGCGTTCAGGCCCCAACCGGGCTGCAGGTTGCGGACCTTCTCCACGACGACGCCACCCTCGAGGCCGGCGTTGACCGCGATCTGCTTGATCGGGGCCTCCAGCGCGACGCGCACGATGTTGGCACCGGTGGCCTCGTCGCCCTCGAGCTCCAGCTTGTCGAACGCGACCGCGGCCTGCAGCAGCGCAACGCCACCACCGGCGACGATGCCCTCCTCGACGGCCGCCTTCGCGTTGCGAACGGCGTCCTCGATGCGGTGCTTGCGCTCCTTGAGCTCGACCTCGGTCGCGGCGCCGGCCTTGATGACCGCGACACCACCGGCGAGCTTGGCCAGGCGCTCCTGGAGCTTCTCGCGGTCGTAGTCCGAGTCGCTGTTCTCGATCTCGGCGCGGATCTGGTTGACCCGGCCGGCGACCTGGTCGCTGTCGCCGCCACCGTCGACGATGGTGGTCTCGTCCTTGGTGATGACCACCTTGCGGGCGGTGCCCAGCAGGTCGACGCCGGCGTTCTCGAGCTTGAGGCCGACCTCCTCGGAGATCACGGTGCCACCGGTGAGGATGGCGATGTCGCCGAGCATGGCCTTGCGGCGGTCACCGAAGCCCGGGGCCTTGACGGCGACGGACTTGAAGGTGCCACGGATCTTGTTGACGACCAGGGTCGACAGGGCCTCGCCCTCGACGTCCTCGGCGATGATGACGAGCGGCTTGCCGCTCTGCATGACCTTCTCCAGCAGCGGGAGCAGGTCCTTGACCGAGCCGATCTTGGAGTTGGCGATCAGGATGTACGGGTCCTCGAAGGACGCCTCCATCCGCTCCAGGTCGGTGGCGAAGTAGGCCGAGATGTAGCCCTTGTCGAAGCGCATGCCCTCGGTGAGCTCGAGCTCGAGACCGAAGGTGTTGCTCTCCTCGACGGTGATGACACCTTCCTTGCCGACCTTGTCCATGGCCTCGGCGATGAGCTCGCCGATCTGGGTGTCGGCGGCCGAGATGGAGGCGGTCGAAGCGATCTGCTCCTTGGTCTCGACATCCTTGGCCTGGGCCAGCAGCTGGTCCGAGACGGCCTTGACGGCCTTCTCGATGCCGCGCTTCAGGGCCATCGGGTTGGCGCCGGCCGCGACGTTGCGCAGACCCTCGCGCACGAGCGCCTGGGCCAGCACGGTGGCGGTGGTGGTGCCGTCGCCAGCGACGTCGTCCGTCTTCTTGGCGACCTCCTTGACGAGCTCGGCACCGATCTTCTCGTACGGGTCCTCGAGCTCGATCTCCTTGGCGATGGAGACGCCGTCGTTCGTGATCGTGGGGGCGCCCCACTTCTTCTCCAGGACGACGTTGCGGCCCTTGGGGCCGAGCGTCACCTTGACGGCGTCGGCAAGCTGGTTCATGCCACGCTCAAGGCCGCGGCGAGCTTCCTCGTCAAACGCGATGATCTTGGCCATCGGAAGTGGTCCTCCAGGACACGGTCGACTGCACCGGACCGAGGGGCGCCCGCGACGGACGGCCCTGGTGTGCGGGGGTCTTGTCCCCTACCGCTCCCGGGGGCCTCACCGACCCGGTCCGTTGTCACTCTCATGCTGCGAGTGCTAACGCCAATGATTAGCACTCTCGGGTATCGAGTGCAAGCCCAATCGTGATAGAGACACGCGAACAGCGGGGACGCCGACGGGTCCGTACGACGATGTCGTACGGACCCGTGGACGAAGCAGGTGACGCCAGCTCGTGACCGAGCCGAGTCCTCCGAGGTTCGGAAAGGTCAGACCGCCGGCGCACGGACCATGTCCGCCTGCGGGCCCTTCTGTCCCTGGGAGATCTCGAACTCGACCCGCTGGCCCTCCTCGAGGGTGCGGTAGCCGTCCATCTGGATCGCGCTGTAGTGGACGAACACGTCCGCACCACCGTCGACCGCGATGAAGCCGTACCCCTTCTCCGCGTTGAACCACTTGACGGTGCCCTGAGCCATTCCGAACTCCCCTTGTGCTGTGCTGGCCCTTCGCGGGCCCGCAGGGATGCGGGCCCAGGTCTGAACAGGCACGCCCGAGGGAACCCCCCCTGGGCGCAGCCGTGCACGCCGCAAGCGCCCCACCGGTCCACCGCAAGGTGACCCGGCCGACGGGTGAATGCGTCGATCGCGGCTGAATGTATCCGGACAGACGCCCTCTGCAACAGGGCCAACCCTGCCGAATTCACCGGCAGTCGAAGGGGATACCGCGGGAGGAAAGCGGCAGAATACGGCAATTCACTCCGGGCATAGCGGACTCATCACCGCAAAATGCGGCCAGATTTCTGACACTTGCCTGACATCTTCTGTCTCACGCGGTCCGGCGGATGTCTCAACGGCCGGACGGGCCTTGCGTACGCGATCGGCTGGCGGTGCGTGGCGAGAGCGGCGGGAAGAGCGGGGATCCACCGACTTTCGTCGCACTCTACTCTCTCCCGCACACCCGGATTTCCACCCGACATACGGCCGCGCCGCCACCGGTACCGGAAATAGGGATTCCGGTTCCGACGACGGCGCGGCCGTATTCGGTGGGGTGCGGAGACTCAGCAGCCGCCGGCCACCGCGGGAATGATCGAGATGCCCGCGCCGTCCTTGATCTCGGTCTCCAGACCCTCGGCGAAGCGCACGTCGTCGTCGTTCACGTACACGTTGACGAAGCGGCGCAGCTTGCCCGCGTCGTCCAGCACCCGGGCGGCGATGCCGGGGTGGTTGGCGTCCAGGTCGGCGATGACGGCGCCCAGGGTGGCGCCCTCGGCGGCGACCTCGGCCTTGCCGCCGGTGTAGGTGCGCAGGATGGTCGGGATGCGGACGGTGGCGCTCATGCACGGGCTCCTAGCGGGGAGGTGAGGGGGGATCAGGCGGAGGCGAGACCGGCGGCCCGGAACGAGTCCAGGGTCGGCCGGATGGTGGCGGTCAGGCCCGCGTCGGCGACGGCGTCCAGGGTCTTCAGGCCGTCACCGGTGTTGATCGCGACGGTCTCCTTGGACGGGTCCAGCTGACCGGTCTCGACCAGCTTCTTCAGCACGCCGATGGTCACTCCGCCGGCGGTCTCGGCGAAGATGCCCTCGGTCCTGGCCAGCAGCTTGATCGCCTCGACCACCTGAGCGTCCGTCACGTCCTCGACCGCACCGCCGGTGCGGCGGGCGATGTCCAGCACGTACGGGCCGTCGGCCGGGTTGCCGATCGCCAGCGACTTGGCGATGGTGTTCGGCTTGACCGGACGGATCACGTCGTGGCCCGCCTTGAAGGCGGCGGAGACCGGGGAGCAGCCCTCGGCCTGGGCGCCGAAGATCCGGTACGGGCGGTCCTCGACCAGTCCGAGCTTGATCAGCTCCTGCAGACCCTTGTCGATCTTGGTGAGCTGGGAGCCCGAGGCGATCGGGATCACCAGCTGCTCCGGCAGCCGCCAGCCGAGCTGCTCGCAGATCTCGTACGCCAGGGTCTTCGAGCCCTCGCCGTAGTACGGCCGGAGGTTGACGTTGACGAAGCCCCAGCCCTCGCCGGCCGGGTCGCCGATCAGCTCGGAGCAGAACCGGTTCACGTCGTCGTAGTTGCCCTCGATGCCGACCAGCTCGCCACCGTAGACACCGGCCATCACGACCTTGCCCTGCTCCAGGTCGTGCGGGATGAAGACGCAGGACTTGAAACCGGCCCGGGCCGCGGCGGCACCGACGGCGCCGGCCAGGTTGCCGGTGGAAGAGCACGACAGGGTGGTGAAGTTGAAGGCACGCGCCGCCTCGATGGCGCAGGCGACCACCCGGTCCTTGAAGGAGTGGGTCGGGTTGCCCGAGTCGTCCTTGACGTGCAGCTGGGCGGTGAAGCCGAGCTCGCGACCCAGGTTGTCGGCCTTCACCAGCGGGGTCCAGCCCGGGTTCAGGTTCGGCTTGCCCGCCACGTCGGCCGGGACCGGCAGCAGCGGCGCATAGCGCCAGATCGAGGCGGGACCGGCCTCGATCCGCTTGCGCAGCTCCTCGGCGGACTCGGAGCCGAAGTCGTACGCGATCTCCAGCGGGCCGAAGCACTCGACGCAGGCGAAGCTCGGACCGAGCGGGAATCGGGTGCCACACTCGCGACAGGACAGGGCGGCAGCGGGGCCGAGGTCGACGGTCGGGGCGGCAGAAACAGCGGTAGCCATGATGGCGGAGGCCTCTCTCCTCATCTTCCCCATGACGCGGGCGCGCCACAGGACGGAATTGGCACCTGTCCCGCCGGATGACCACTGCTGGTCGGCCGTACGAGAAGGTTGCCGGGACTTCGACGGGCCGTTCCCTCAGTCCCTCTGGATGAGCTCTGTGAAGTTGTGGTCCTGCTCTCCGGCCGACCCCGACGTGCGAAGGTCTGACCGCAGTACGAAGACTGTATCCGAAGGCGCCGGGCGGGGAACCGCCCGTCCGAGTCGCGAGATGCGCCGTCCCGAGAAGCCCGACCCCAGAGTCCGAACCGAGGAGACCAGACGTGCCCGACCAGCCGACCCCGGCCGATCCGCCCGAGGAGCTGCTGCCGGAGGTGGCCGACTGGCTGCACCGGCGCTCCTGGACGACGGCCGACCGGCCCCCGGCCGACCTGCTCGCCGCCAAACGGGCCGCCGGAGCGGCCGGGACGGTCAGCGTGGTGCTGCCCGCGCTCGACGAGGAGTCCACGGTCGGCGAGATCGTCCGGGTGATCCGGCGGGAGCTGATGGAGCGGCTGCCGCTGGTGGACGAGATCGTGGTGGTCGACTCCGGCTCGGTCGACGGCACCGCCTCGGTCGCGGCGGCGGCCGGCGCCCGAGTGGTGCACCGGGACGACGTACTGGCCCGGCTGCCCGCCGCCCCGGGCAAGGGCGAGGTGCTCTGGCGCTCGCTGCTGGTCACCTCCGGCGAGATCGTCTGCTTCATCGACGCGGACCTGCGGGAGTTCGACCCGGCCTTCGTCTCCGGCATCGTCGGACCGCTGCTGACCGATCCGGGCATCCAGCTGGTGAAGGCGATGTACGACCGCCCGCTGGAGACCGACGGCGCGGTGGTCCCGGCCGGCGGCGGGCGGGTCACCGAGCTGGTGGCGCGGCCGCTGCTGAACCTGCACTGGCCCCAACTGGCCGGATTCGTCCAACCGTTGGGTGGCGAGTACGCCGCCCGGCGGTCACTGCTGGAGCAGCTGCCGTTCCCCACCGGGTACGGCGTCGAGCTGGGCCTGCTGGTGGACGCGCTCGACCGGGTCGGCCTGGACGCGCTGGCCCAGGTCGACGTCGGGGTCAGGCACCACCGGCACCAGGACGGCCAGGCGCTCGGCCGGATGGCGGCCACCATCTACCGCACCGCCCTGGAGCGGCTGGACCGCACCCACCGGCTCAAGACCACCCCCGACCTGGTCCATCCCCTGCTCACCCAGTTCACCCGCGACCCCGCCACCCGCGAGTTCACCGCCCACACCCACCCGGTCGGCGCTCTCGAACGCCCCCCGATGATCACCCTCCCGGAGTACCGGCTCCGTTGAGGCACACGGCCCGGAAGACAGGGGCTCGGGGAACTGCGACGCCGACCTCGTGCAAGGTGATCCGCATGTAGATGGTCAGTCGCTTTCGCAGTGACCCGCACGCCAGATCTCCTCGCAGTTCCCTGAGCCCCTGGACCGTAGATGCCGAGCCCCTGTGACACAGCTCGAGTGGTTTGGGTCCCCGGGTGCGAGGCAAGGTTGGTGTCATGGCCGATCTCGCGACCGAACGTTCGAATCTGACCGGGGCCGCCCCCATCCTGGTGGCCTCCAACCGGGGGCCGGTGTCCTTCACCGCCGAGGACGACGGCTCGCTGACCCTGCGCAGAGGCGGCGGAGGCCTGGTCTCGGGCCTCTCCGCGATCGACGACCCGTCCGCCGTCTGGGTGTGCGCCGCCCTCTCGGAGGCCGACCGGACCGCGGCCCGCCGCTCCCCCGACGGCCGGCTTGACCTCGGCGGCTTCGAGGTCGGCGGCCAGGCCGTCCGGATGCTGGACATCGACCCAGGCACCTTCGCCCGCGCCTACAACGGCGTGGCCAACTCCACCCTCTGGTTCGTCCATCACCTGCTGTACGAGACCCCGGTGGCGCCGGTCTTCGACGACCGGTTCCGGCGCGAGTGGGACTCCTACCGGACGTACAACACCGCCTTCGCCGAGGCGCTGGCCGCCGAGGCCGCACCGGGTGCGGCGGTGCTGATCCAGGACTACCACCTCTCCCTCGCCCCGGACCAACTCCGGCAGCTGCGACCGGACTTGAAGATCGGTCACTTCTCGCACACCCCGTGGGCCCCGCCCGAGTACTACCGGATGCTGCCGGACGACGTGGCCGCCGACGTGCTGACCGGCATCCTCGGCGCGGACCGCGCCGCGTTCCTGACCCGCCGTTGGGCGCTGGCCTTCGCGGACTGCTGCGAGGCGGTGCTCGGCGCCACCGTGGACCGGGCCGCGCTCACCGTCACGCACGCCGGCCGGACCACCCGGCTGGGCGTGCACGGTCTCGGTGCGGACGCCGACTTCCTCCGTGAGCGGTCCCACCAGCCGGACGTGGACAGCCGGTTGGCGACCCTCAAGGAAGCCGTCGGGCCACGCAGCACGATCGTCCGGGTGGACCGGACCGAGCTGAGCAAGAACATCGTCCGCGGCCTGTTGGCCTACCGGCACCTGCTGCGGTCCCGCCCGGAGTGGCTGGACCGGGTGGTGCACATCGCGTTCGCCTACCCGTCCCGGCACGACCTGCCGGAGTACCGGGAGTACACCGCCGCCGTGCAGCGGATCGCCCAGGAGATCAACGACGAGTTCGGCACCCCCGCCTGGCAGCCGCTGATCCTGCACGTGAACGACGACTTCCCGCGCTCGCTGGCCGCGTACCGGCTGGCCGACGTGGCGCTGGTCAACCCGATCCGGGACGGGATGAACCTCGTCGCCAAGGAGGTCCCGGTGGTCTCCGACGCCGGGTGCGCCCTGGTGCTCTCCCGGGAGGCGGGCGCGTACGACGAACTCGGCGAGGACGCCATCACGGTGAACCCGTACGACGTGATCGAGACCGCCGAGGCGCTGCACCGGGCGCTCACCATGCCGGCGGCCGAACGGGCCGACCGCACCAAGCGGTTGGCCGCCGCCTCGACCGCGCTGCCGCCGCAGCAGTGGTTCCTGGACCAGCTCACGGCGCTCCGCGAGTAGCCCGGGAACCACCGCCGTAGGAGCAGGCGGATCAGGCGGCGAACCCGCCGTCCACGCTGATCGCGGCCCCCGTGACGTACCGGCCGTCAGGCCCGGCCAGGTACGCCACGGTGGCCGCGATCTCGTGCGGCTCGGCGTAACGGCCCAGCGCCGTGAAGCCGTTCACCGTCTCCGCGAACGGGCCCTCGGCCGGGTTGGCCTCGGTGTCCGTCGGCCCGGGGTGGACCAGGTTGACGGTGATGCCCCGGGGGCCGAGCTCCCGGGCCAGCCCCTTGACCATGCCGACCTGGGCGGTCTTGCTGGCCGCGTACAGGGCGAGGCCGGGGAACACCACCCGCTCGGCCACGTTGCTGCCGATGCCGATGATCCGGCCGCCGCCGGTCATGTGCGCCAGCGCCGCCTGCGCGGCCACCATGGGTGCCCGCACGTTCACCGCCAAGGTGCGGTCCAGCAGGTCGAGTTCGAGCTCCTCCAGCGGTCCCATCGGGAACACCGCCGCGTTGTTGACCAGGATGTCCAGCCGCCCGAAAGTGGCGGCCGTCTGGTCCACGGCGGCCCGGACGGCCGCCGGGTCCGCGCTGTCGGCCCGGATCGCGAGCGCTCGGCGGCCGAGCTCCTTGACCTGCCGCACGACGTCCTCGGCCCGCTCGGTGTTCTGCTCGTACGTCAGCGCCACGTCGGCGCCCTCCTCGGCCAGCCGGAGCGCCACGGCCGCGCCGATCCCCCTGCTGCCGCCGGTCACCAGGGCCACATGTCCTTCAAGTCGGTTCATGTGCAAGAGCATTGTCGAACCGGGCGGTCCGGTCCGGCGGGATTCGGACCTCGCGTTCCGGGGTGCGGTGTCACCACAACCTCCGCACCCCGGAACGGCCGGCTCAGCCGGCCACGCCGACCTGGACGGCCTGACCCGGCGTCACCTTGATCTCGAGGTAGCTGTAGGTGACGCCGTGCTCGACCTTGGTCAGCGCGGGCTTGGCGGCCCCGTTCACCGTCAGGGTCGGGTGGCTGCCGACGAAGCGCGCCTCCCAGGTGTAGGCGCGGGCCGTCGAGTGGTTGGTCAGCGTGGAGCTGGTGGCGCCGTCGTGCCGCAGGCTGACGGTGTCCTTGCCGACCGGGATGTCGTCGACCTGGAGCCAGTCCATCCCGGCGGGCAGCCGGGACTGGGTGGTCAGCCGCCGGTTGGGGGCGTCCGGGTCGAGGCCGAGCAGGCCGGAGACGGTCTGGCCGACCAGCGTGAAGGAGACCTCGGGGTAGTCGCCGTTCGGTCCCTGCGAGGCGTTCACGTGCTGGACGTCGCGCCGGTCGTAGACGTACTGCATCCACTTCCAGGCGGTGTCGTTGCGGTTGTTGGCGAAGAAGGTGTCCGGCAGGTAGGTGAACGCCTCGATGTTGGACGGGCCGTGGCCACCGGAGGCCTGGTGGTCGATGTAGTCCAGGTAGGCCTCGTTGCGCGGCCCGGCCTCGATGAGCTGCTTCATCGGCATGAACCAGCTGTTCTCCAGGCCCCAGCCCTTGAACGCGGTGCCGTCGAGCGAGTACGCCCGGACCATGTCGGCGCCCGAACCGGTACCGCTCCACTCCGAGTTGAAGTACTGCTTGAGCGCCGCCGCCTGCTGCTCCGCCTCGGCGGCCAGCGCGGTGTCGCCCTTGGCCCTGGCCAGCGAGGCCACCGCCAGGTAGGCCTGGTACTGGGCCGCGATGCCGTCGCCGGCCTCGGCGAGCTTCTCGTCACCCTGCTCGTTGTAGCTGGCGGTGCCGGAGAAGATGCCCCGGCCGGTGCCCTCGGCGACCTGCACCCCGCCGTTGCCCTTGGCCGCGTTGTGCAGCGCGACGAACTCCTTGGTGGTGTGCCGGTAGAAGTCCCAGAACACCTGGTCCTCGACGTACGCCGGGTCACCGCTCCAGCGGTACGCCTGGGCCGCCTTCTCCACCAGCTCGAACGGGGCCGGCACCTCGCGGACGAAGAGGTCGGGGTTGCGGTAGTCGATGCTCAGGTAGGTGCCGGTGTCGAAGTTCTGGGCCCAGACCGGGTAGTACTTGTGCGCCTCGGTCGCGGAGGCCGCGAAGGAGTGCAGCATGCTGCGGTTCTCGGTGGTCAGGCCGAGCACCTGGGCGCCGACCACCTGGTGCGCCATGTCCCGGGAGTAGTAGCCGCTGCGGTTGGCGTAACCGGCCCAGTAGGACGGGCCGTAGGTGGCGGTGCCGGTGCCGGAGCGATTGTTCTCGTCGACGTTCAGCGGGCCGGTCGAACCCGCCAGCAGCACCCAGCTGTTGGCCTTCCGCTTGGCCCAGTCGAACATCGCGACGATCTCCGGGTCGGAGGAGCTGATCCGGGGGTCGGCCGGCGCCGCCGGGGAGATCATCACGTCGTCCACGTTGAGCCAGCCGTCGCCGGACTCGAACGCGATCTCCAGCCTGTCACCCCTGGCCACCGAGACCCGGCTGACGGTGTGCCGGGAGTACTCGTACCGCTTCGGCACGGTGACCGCTCCGGCCTCGACGCCGTTCACTCGGACCACGAACCGGCCGTTCGGGCCGCCGGTGGCGATCCAGGCCGAGATGTCGTACCGGCCGGCGGTCGGGGCGGTCAGCGTCTGGCTGACCCGGAAGCCGGGGCCGCCGTCCAGGTAGGCCAACTTGGCGCCGCCGTGCGGGTAGTTGGAGGCGACGCCCGTTCCGGAGGTGAACTCCCAACCCCTGGTGCCCAGTTCGAACCCGGGGTTGAGCACCGTCGGCACCTTGGCAGCGGCGGGGGCGGCACTGGCCACCGCCAGGGTCTGCGGGACGAGCGGTAACAGCAGTGCGAGAGCGGTGAGCAGCGGCAGTCTGGCGCGTCGCATCAGGGTCTCCAGGTCTCTCCGTTGAGGGAGCAGCGACGCTAACAGCGCACGGGGCCCCCTTTCAATGAGCTGGAGCAAGGATTCTTCCGTTCCTGCACGATCTCGAAGAAAGTTTTCATCGATCCATTGCAAGCCGGTCCACTCGTTGCTAGCGTCCAGCCGTCACATCCCACCCTCGAAAGGCACCACGATGACCTCCCTCGACCGACGTGGACTCCTCAGACTCGGCGGCGCCCTGACCGTGGGTGCCGGGCTCGCCGCCTGTTCGGGCACCGGAAACAGCACCGACGGCGGTGGCGCCGGGGACGCCCGCAAGGGCGAGATCACGGTCTGGAGCTGGCAGGGCCCGGCCGCGCAGCTCAAGGCGCTGCTCCCGGAGTTCAACAAGACGTACCCGGACATCAAGGTCACCGTGGAGGACATCGGCAACCCGGCGATCTGGGACAAGATCACCACCGGCATGGCGGCCGGCGGCAGCGGCCTCGCCGACGTGCTGCACATCGGGGTGGACTACCTGCCGGGCTACGTGGAGAAGTTCCCGAACGGCCTGGCCGACCTCGGCCCGCTCGGCGCGACCAAGCACAAGGACGCCTTCGCACAGGGCCTGTGGCAGACCGTCGCCCCCAAGGGCCGCGTCAACGCCCTGCCCTGGGAGGCGAACTCGGGTGGCTTCTACTACCGCGCCGACCTCTTCGAGAAGGCCGGGGTGGACGTCGAGTCGCTGCAGACCTGGGACGAGGTGATCGAGGCGGGCAAGAAGCTCAAGGCCGCCACCGGCGCCCACCTGCTCGGCATCGACAAGCCCGCCTCGCAGCCCGACGCGGCCAACTTCTTCCAGCTGCTGCTCCAGCTCCAGGGCAAGTTCTTCTTCGACCTGGACGGCGCGATCACGCTGGACTCCCCCGAGGCGGTCACCGCGCTCACCCTGATCAAGAAGATGAACGACGCCGGCCTGGTCAGCGACCTGTCCGGCGGCTGGAGCGCGCTGGAGAACTCGATCAAGCAGGGCACCGCCGCCGTGCTGCCCTGGCCGACCTGGTTCGGCGGCATCATCGAGGGCCTGGTCCCGCAGGAGGCCGGCAAGTGGAAGGTCCGGCTGCCCCCGGCCGTCCGCCGGGGCGGTGCCACCGCCGCCACCGTCAACTCCACCCACCTGGCGATAGCCGGGTCCAGCAAGCAGCAGGCCGCCGCCTGGACCTTCATCGAGTACGTGCTCACCAAGCCGTCCTCGCAGGTGGCGATCTACCGGGGCAAGGGCATCGCCCCGGCCCTGATGGCCGCGTACGAGGACTCGGTCTTCCACGAGCCGTCGGCGTTCTTCAGCGGCCAGAAGAAGGGCGAGATCTTCCTCGCCGCGCTGAAGGCCCCCTCCCCCGCCTTCAACTACTCGGCCGACTACGCCCGCGCGCTCAAGGTGGTCACCGACGCCCAGACCAAGGTGCTGCTCAAGGGCGCCGACCCGGCCGAGGTGCTGAAGCAGGCTGCCGACCAACTGGCCCAGCAGACCGGGCGCAAGGTCGTGCGATGACCCGTCGCTCCATTCCTTACCTGTTCGTGCTCCCGGCGGTGCTGCTGTTCGCCGCCTTCAAGCTCTACCCGATCCTCGCCTCGTTCCGGCTCAGCCTCTACAAGCAGTCGGGCGGAGTGGAGACCTTCGCCGGCCTCGACAACTACGCCCGGCTGCTGGACGACTCGCTGTTCTGGACCGCCCTCGGCAACAGCGCGGTGATCCTGGTCGTCCAGGTCCCACTGATGCTGGCGCTCGCCACCGGCCTCGCGGTCGCCTTCAACTCCACTCTGCTGAAGGGACGTTCGCTCTTCCGGCTGGGCTTCTTCCTGCCGATGATCACCGGCCTGGTGGCGTACGGGATCGTCTTCTCGGTGCTGCTCAACCAGCAGTACGGGCTGGTCAACTGGCTGGTCGGCAGCGACATCCCGTGGCTGACCGACCCGCTGCTGGCCAAGGTCTCCCTCGGCCTGGCGCTCACCTGGCACTACACCGGCTACAACGCGGTGATCCTGCTGGCCCGGCTGCAGACCGTCCCCACCGAGCTGTACGACGCGGCGGCGGTGGACGGCGCCGGGGCGTGGCGTGCCTTCCGGCACGTCACGCTGCCCGGGCTGCGGCCCGCGCTGCTGCTGACCACCGTGCTCTCCACCATCGGCACCCTGCAACTCTTCGACGAGCCCTACGTGCTGACCGGCGGCGGGCCCGACAACGCGACCCTGACGATCGGTATGTACCTCTACCAGAACGCCTTCAAGTACTTCGACTTCGGCTACGCCTCGGCCATCGCCTACGCGCTGGCCCTGCTGATCGGGGCACTCGGCCTGCTCCAGTTCAAGGTGCTCGGAGGGAAGTCGTGAAGCTCCGCAGCCTCACCCTGACCTGGTCGCTGGCCATCACGCTGGCCGCCGTCCTGGTTCCGTTCTACTGGCTGGTGATCGCCAGCACGCACAGCTCGCAGGAGATCTTCCGCACGCCGCCGCCGCTGCTTCCCGGCGGGCACCTGCTGGACAACCTGAACAGCCTTCAGGAGAACGCGGCTTTCGGCCGGGTGGTGCTCAACTCGCTCGGCATCGCCACTGTCTACACCCTGCTCGCCGGGACGATCTGCACGCTGGCCGGGTACGGCTTCGCCAAGTTCCGCTTCCGGGGCCGGGAGCCACTGTTCGGGCTGCTGATGCTCGGGCTGGTGATCCCGGCCCAGGTCACCCTGGTCCCGCTGTTCCGGCTGATGGCCGAACTCCAGTGGCTGGACACCTACCAGGCGGTGCTGCTGCCCAACCTGGCGCTCCCGTTCGGGATCTTCCTGATGCGGCAGTCGATGGCCGCACTGCCGGACGAACTGCTCGACTCGGGGCGGGTGGACGGCTGCGGCGAACTGCAGCTGTTCCTCCGGGTCGCGCTGCCGCCGATGCGGCCCGCGCTGGCCGCGCTCGCCATCTTCCTCTTCCTGTTCCAGTGGAACGAATTCATCTGGCCTCTGATCGTGCTCCGTTCCGAATCCTCCCTGACCATCCCGGTCGCGCTCGCCTCGCTGCAGGGCGTCGACGACACCGACTACGGCGCGATCATGGCCGGTACCGCGATCGCCGCGCTGCCGATGGCCGCGCTCTTCCTCGCCCTCCAGCGGCACTTCGTGTCCGGGCTGCTCGCCGGGGCGGTGAAGGAATGAGTACCGATCAGGAAGCGGTCACCACCGCCGAGTTGGCCCCCGCCACCTACGAGCCACTGCTCGACCAGGTCTCGATCGCCGTACCGGGCGGCCACTGGTCCAGCACCGAACTCCCGTCCGGCATCCGCCTGGTGGCCGTCGAGGCGGGTGACGGACCGGTCGAGATCCGGCTGACCGTCCCGCTCGGCGACGCCGCCGGGTACTGGCACCCACAGGGCGGCTGGCGGCGCACGCTGCCGGCCGACTGGGAGGGCCGGGCCAGGGTCTCGCTGGTGGACGCGCTGGCCACCGGCTGCCTGTTCGACCACGCGGGGGCCACCCTGCTGACCTTCGCGGCAGCCGACCCGGTACCCGAGGCCGAACTCCGGTTCGGCGTCTCGGAGGAGACCGACAGCTACGTCGTCCAGCTCCGGCTGCCACCGTCCGCCGACCCGCACCGGCTGCTCTTCGTGCCCCGCTCGCCCACCGTGGCCACCGCCATGCGGGCCCTGCGCGCCTGGTACGCCGCCGGTGTCGACGCGATGCCCGTCCCCGAAGGCGCCCGCACCCCGGTCTACTCGACCTGGTACGCCTTCAACCAGCAGGTGGACGCCGAATCGGTCGAGCAGGAGGCCGCGCTGGCCGCCCAGCTCGGCTTCGGCACCCTGATCCTGGACGACGGCTGGCAGCTCGGCGGCCACGGCCGGGGCTACGCCGGCTGCGGCGACTGGCGCCCCGACCCGGCCAAGTTCCCCGACCTCGCCGCGCACGTCGGCCGGGTCCGCGACGAGGGTCTGCACTACCTGCTCTGGACCGCCCCACTGCTGGTCGGCCCGCACTCCGAGGCGTACCGCCGGTGGGCCCCGAGCGTCCCGGCCACCGTGCCGGGAGCGTACGTGCTGGACCCGCGCCTGCCCGAGGTCCGGCAGCACGTGATCGAGCTCTGCGCCTCCCTGGTACGGGAGTTCGGGGTGGACGGGCTCAAGCTGGACTTCCTCGACGAGGCCATGGTGCACGCCGGGGACGGCGGCCCGGACGTCGGCCGGGCGATGACCGTGCTGCTCGCCGAGCTGCGGGCCGAGCTGGAACCGATCCGCCCCGGGCTGCTGCTGGAGCTGCGCCAGCCGTACGTCGGGCCCGGCATGGCGCCCTACGGGAACCTGCTGCGCTCCTTCGACTGCCCGGCCGACTCCACCGCCAACCGGGTCCGCACCCTCGACACCGCGTTCCTGGCGGTCGGCGGCGCGGTCCACTCCGACATGCTGCTCTGGCCCCCGGAGGCCCCGGCGCACAGCGCCGCCCGGCAGTTGATCGGCGCCCTGCACGCCGTACCGCAGGTCTCCGTCCGGCTGTCCCGGCTGCCCGAGGAGCACCTCGCCGCGGTGGCCTTCTGGCTCGGGCAGTGGCGGCGGCTGCGCGGGACCCTGCTGGACGGCGAGGTCGAGCCTGGCCGCCCGGACGAGCTGTACCCCGTGGTGCGGGCCTCCGGCGACGGGACCCTGCTGGTCAGCGTGCACGGCGAGCAGGTGGTACCGGTCGCGCTGACCCGGTTTCAGGAGCTGGTCCTGGTGAACGGATCGGCGGTGGACCGGCTGGTTCTGGAGGTGGCCGCGCCGGGCGCTTCGGCCGGACTCACGGTCCACGGCCCCACCGGCCGTATCATCGAGCGGAGTCGGCTCACGCTGCCGCCCGGCCTGCACAGCCTGCCGGTGCCGCGCTCGGGTCTGGCCACTCTCACCAGCTTGGAAGGGACGGCATGAAGGTCGGGATCACCGAACTCGCGGCTCGAGCGGGGGTCAGCGAGGCGACCGTCAGCCGGGTGATCAACCGACGGCAGGGGGTCGCCAAGAAGACCCGGGACGCGGTCGAGCAGGCGATGGCCGAACTCGGCTACGAACGCTCCACACCCGGCCAGTTGGTGGCCGTGGTGACCGAGCACATCTCCAACCCGTTCTTCGCGGACGTGGCCGAGCGGATCGAGTCCGCGCTCGCCCCGCACGGGCTCAAGATGGTGCTCTGCCCGGCCTTCCCCGGCGGCGTCCAGGAGCGCGACTTCGTCACCGCACTGGTCGACCGGGGCGTCGCGGCGGTGGTCTTCCTCTCCGCCAGCAACACCCTGGAGGGCGCCGACACCGAGACGTACGAGCTGCTGCGGGACCGCCGCATCCCGTACGTCGGCATCAACGGCCAGTTCGAGGACGGTCACCCGGCCCCGGTCTTCTCCACCGACGACGCGCTCGCCGCCGAGCTGGCGGTGGACCACCTCTACCGGCTCGGCCACCGGCGGATCGGGATGGCCTCCGGGCCGGCCGGGAACCACCCGGCGGACCGGCGGGTGGCGGGCTTCCTGACCGCGATGACCCGGCGCGGCCTGGCCGACGCCGAGCAGTGGGTGATCCGGCAGTCCTACACCGTCGAGGGCGGCCAGGCGGCAGCAGCGGCGCTGGTCCAGCGGGGCGCCACCGCAATCGTCGCGGCCAGCGACTTCATGGCACTCGGCGCGATCCGCGGGGTCCGGCGGCAGGGCCGCTCGGTGCCCGAGGACGTCTCGGTGGTCGGCTACGACGGCACGATGATCACCGAGTTCACCGACCCGCCGCTGACCACCGTCCGGCAGCCGGCCGACCGGCTGGCCCTGGAGGTCGGGCGCAGCGTGCTGGCCCTGGTGGCCAACCGACCTGTGCCGGTGGGCGAGTTGCTGTTCGACCCCGAGCTGGTGATCCGCTCCACCACGGCGACGCCGCCGGCCTAGTGCGGCACTAGAGGCCGGCGGCCACTGCCGCGAGCAGCTCGGCCACGCCGACCGGGCCCGGCACCAACAGGTCGGCCCGGTCGGCCAGTTCGGTGACCTGGGCCTCGCCGGTGGTGGCCGAGCTGCACACCAACAGGGCCGGGTGGCCCGCGGTGCGGCGCTGCTCCAGCGCGGCGTAGGCCGGGATGTCGCCGAGGTCGTCACCGGCGTAGAGCACCGGGCCTGACGGGCGTTCGGCGAGGAAAGCGGTCAGGGCGCCGCCCTTGTCGACGCCCGGCGGCCGGAGTTCCAGCACGTACCGTCCTGGCTCCACCATCAGGCTATGTGCGGCCGCCAACTGCTCCAGCGGGGCGCGGAGTTGCTCCAGTGCGCCCTGCGGGTCGGTGGTGCGGCGGGTGTGCACGGCAAGCGCCCGTCCCTTGTCCTCGACCCAGGTCCCCGCCGGGGCACCCGCCTCGGCCAGCACCTCAGGGAGCCGCTCACGGGCGGCGGCCACCCCGGGCGGCGGCGGCGGAGAGGTCAGCACACCGGCCTCCCAGCGCTCGGCGCCGTACTGCCCGAGCACCGTGAACCGCTCCAGCCCGGCGAACCCGCCGTACTCCACGGCCACCGCCGCCGAACGGCCCGTCACCACGACCACCGCACCGACCAGCGGCGCCAGCGCCTCCAGCGCGGCCACCGCAGCGGGGTGGGCCCGGGCCCGGTCAGGATCCGCCACGATCGGGGCCAACGTCCCGTCGAAGTCCAGCGCCACCACTGCCGACCTCGGCTCGGCCAGCAACGCGGCCAGCCCGGCCCGGCCGGCGGGCGTACGCGGCTCAGGAATACCCATGCCTCGACCATACGGCTCCGAGCATGTGCAGGGCGCCCGGTTGCACTATCCAGGGGCTCGGGGAACTGCGAGGAGATCTGGCGCCGGGGTCACTGCCAAAGTGCCTGACCACCTACGCACGGATCACCTTGCAAGAGCCGGCGTCGCAGTTCCCCGAGCCCCTGGTGGTGCATCATCTGACCAAGATCAGCGTTCGGTGCGCTTCACCTCGCGGATCCGCCGCAGCCGGTTGATCAGGACCGGGGCGTGCGCAAGGGCCTCCTGACGGTCCAGCAGGCGGTTCAGGATCTGGTAGTAGCGGGTGGCCGAGAGGTCGAGCTCCTCCCGGACGGCGCGTTCCTTGGCCCCGGTGGTGCGCCAGCTGCGGCCCTCCAGGGCGAGCACGGCCAGCTCGCGTTCGGTCAGCTCGGACATGGTCGGGTCACCTCCACTTACGGGGTGTCATTCTGCCCGGTCAGGCCGACACAGTGTGCCGCCCCCGCCGTCGCGGCGGGGGCGTTAGCGTCGGGTGCCATGACCAACAGTTTCGCTCTGCACATCCCCGACGCCGACCTCGAACCCGACCCGCTGGACCCGGCGCAGATCATCGAAGGCTCCCCGGAGGTCTCCGGCAAGGTGGTCTGGGAGTCGCCGGACGGCCGCCGGATCCGTGGCGTCTGGCAGATCACCCCGGGCGTGGTGACCGACACCGAGGCCGACGAGATCTTCGTGGTGATCAGCGGCCGGGCCACCATCGCGTTCGAGAACGGCACCGTGCTGGAGGTCGGCCCCGGCGACCTGGCCGTGCTGGCCGAGGGCGACCGCACCACCTGGACGGTCCACGAGACCCTCCGCAAGGCGTACGCGATCGACCTCGGCCCGACCGGCTGAGCTACTTGCGGGCCTCTGCGGCCGCCTCGGCGGCGACGCTCTGGAGCCGCTCCAGCGTCTCGCCGCCGCCCTCCTTCACCGCGCCGCCGATCTCCTTCTTCAGCTGGTCGCTGACCTTCCCCCAGGACGGCTCGGCGTACGGGTAGAAGCGGGCGTCCGGCAGGGCGTCCAGGAACGGCTTGAGGTCGGCGTGGGCGGTGTCGGCGGTCATCTGGACGCGGGCGTCCTGGGTGACCGGCAGCATGTTGTACATCTCGTAGAACTTCAGGGTGTTCTCCTTCTGGTAGCTGAAGGAGAGGAACTTCTTGATCTCGGCGCGGTGCCCGTTGGCCTTGAAGGCCATCATCCAGTCGGCCACCGCGAAGCTGGCCGCCTTGCTCTGCGGGTCCTTGCGCGGGATCGGCGCGAGGCCGTAGTCGATCTTCGCGGCGACCGCCTTCTGGACCAGCGAGGGGTGGCCGTTGAGCATCGCGACCTTGCCCGCCGCGAAGTCCGCGAAGACGGCCTTGCGGTTCACCGCGCCGGGGTCGCCGTAGGTCAGGCCGTCCTTGACCAGGTTGGTCCGCAGCCACTCGAAGGTGGCCCGGTTGGGCGTGCTGTCGATGCTGTAGTTGCCCGCGTCGTCGGCCAGGCCGCCGCCACCGCTCATCGTCCACATCAGCGACTCGGCCTGCGCCTCCTCGGGCCCGAGCGGCAGCCCGTACGGCACCACGCCCGGCACCTTCTGCTTGATCAGCTTCGCGTCCTTGCGCAACTCGTCCCAGCTGGTGGGCGGTTGGGCGATGCCCGCCTTCTCGAAGATGGCCTTGTTGTAGAAGAAGGCGCGCGAGGAGGCGATGAACGGGATGCCGTACTGACTGCCCAGCACCTGGCCGGCCTTGGCGAAGGCGTCGATCGTGTTGACCTGGGCGTCGATGGTGAGCACCTCGCTCACCGGGTAGAGCCGGCCTGCCGAGGCGTGGTCGGCGTAGCCGCCGGTCTGCAGCATGTCCGGCGTCCGGCCGCTCTTCAGCAGCTCGGCGACCCGCTTGTCGATGTCGTCCCAGATCACCACTTCGAGCTCGACCTTGATGTCCGGGTTGGCCGCCTCGAAACGCTTGACCAGGTCCTTCCAGTACAGGCTGGAGCTGTTCGCCGGGCTGTCGCCGTAGTCGGCCACCACCAGCCGCAGGGTGACGTCACCGCCGGAACCGAGCACGCTCGAACAGCCGCTCAGCAACAGCGCGGTGGAGACGGCGAGCGCCGTCAGGGGAAGGACGGGCTTCCGGGTAGCGCTGAACAACGGGGGACCACCTTCGGGGGGAGGAGGAGCGTCGGCCACCCTCTCAGCGCAGACGCCAGTGGTCCAGACCTGTACCCGGAGTAGTTACCCAATCTCCGCCGCCGTTGCGCCCCGTGCAACGGCGGGTGCCGTTCAGACCGCGATCACCCGGACGCCGGCCTCCGTGAAGGCGGCGGTCAGCTCGGGCCCGATGCCGGTGTCGGTGACCAGCACCGAGACCTGGTCGAGACCGCAGATCCGGGCGAAGGCGCGGTGTCCGAGCTTGGACGAGTCGGCCGCCACCACCACCCGGCGGGCCCGGTCGGCGAGCAGCCGGTTGACGCTCGCCTCACCCTCGTTGTGCGCGGTGGCACCGTGCTCGGCATCGAGCGCGTCCACCCCCAGCACCGTGATGTCCAGGGCGAGTTCGTTCAGCACCAGCGAGGCCAGCGGGCCGATCAGCTCGTACGACTGCGGTCGGGCCACACCGCCGGTGAGCACGATCTTCACCTGCGGACGGACCGTCAACTCGTTGGCGATGTTGACCGCGTTGGTGACGATCGTGATGCCCTGCCCGGCCCCCTCCGGCTCCGGCCGGACCGCCAGCGCGCGGGCCACCTCGGTGGTGGTGGTGCCACCGTTCAGGCCCACCACCTCGCCGGGGGCGACCAGTTCGGCCACCGCCGCACCGATCCGCTGTTTGGCGTCGGCGTTGCGCGCGGTCTTGTAGCGCAGCGGCAGGTCGTATGACACGTTGTGGGCCACCGCCCCACCCCTGGTCCGGGTGACCATCTGCTGGCGGGCCAGCTGGTCCAGGTCGCGACGGATGGTCGCAGCCGACACCCCCAGCGCCTCGGCGGCCTCCTCGACCTCCAACTTGCCGTGTTCGGCGAGCAGTTCCAGCAGCGCGTTCCACCGCTCGTACCTGGACACGCAGATGCCGTCCCTTCCAGTCCCGGAGCCGCCGTACGACGGCGGGGCCAGCTTCCCACAGTTCCATCAAGCGAGCCGGTCTTGCGCAATCATGCTCGAAACCTCTATAAATCAAACAGCTTCACGCATTCTACTCCGGAGCCCTTCCGAAGGAGCCCGTATGCCCTTCTCCTCACTGACCGCCGAGGAACTCGCCACCCAGCCCGAGAACTGGCGGCAGGCCGCCGCCCTCGCGCCCGCCGCGGCGCCCGCCCTGCCGCAGCGCGGCGAGCGGGTCGCGGTGATCGGCTGCGGCACCTCCTGGTTCATGGCCCAGGCCTACGCCGTACTGCGCGAGAGCGGCGGGCACGGCGAGACCGACGCGCTGGCCGCCTCCGAGTTCCCGGCCGGCCGGCGCTACGACCGGGTGCTGGCGATCAGCCGCTCGGGCACCACCACCGAGGTGCTCGAACTGCTGGAGCGGCTCAAGACGCCGAGCACCGTGCTCACCGGCACCCCGGGCAGTCCGGTGTTCGAGGTCGCCGAGCAGACCGTCCTGCTGGACTTCGCCGACGAGCGATCGGTGGTGCAGACCCGGTTCGCCACCACCGCACTCGCCCTGCTGCGGGCCCACCTGGAGCTGGAGGGCGCCCTGCCGCCCGGCACCAAGCGGATCGCCGAGGCAGCCGAGGACGCCGAGGCGGCGGTCGCCTGGCCGGTTCCGGCCGAACTGGTCGCGGCCGAGCAGGTCACCTTCCTCGGCCGGGGCTGGACGTACGGTCTGGCCCAGGAGGCCGGGCTGAAGATGCGCGAGGCGGCCGGCGCCTGGACCGAGTCCTACCCGGCGATGGAGTACCGGCACGGGCCGATCGCGATCGCCGCCCCCGGCCGGGCGGTCTGGGCCTTCGGCGAGCTCCCCGACGGGCTGTCCGAGCAGGTCGCGGCGACCGGCGCGATGCTGGTGCACCAGCCCGGCACCGACCCGCTGGCCGACCTGATCCGGGCCCAGAAGCTCGCCGTCGCCACCGCCGAGGCCCGTGGTCTCGACCCGGACCGGCCGCGCGCACTGACTCGTTCGATCATCCTTACCTGACCGTCGCCCCCCGTACGCGATCAGGTAAAGCAGATTGCCTAAGGAAGACCAAACAGCCTTAAGCCACCCTTAAGGCGACAAACCTCACCTCGCTGGACCAGACCAATCACGCAACTGGACTAGACCTCTCCGACATGGTCAAGGGAAACTGTCCCCCGTGAAGCACGTCATCGCACTCGATGTAGGCGGAACCGGCATGAAGGCCGCGTTGCTCGCCCAGGACGGCTCCGTGCTGTTCGAGGCACGCCGACCGACCGGGCGGGAGAACGGCACCGATGCCGTCGTCGCCACCATCCTCGACTTCGCCGCCGAACTGGCGGACGAGGGTCGCGCCCGCTTCGGCAGCGCCCCCCTCGCCGCCGGCGTCGCCGTGCCGGGGACGATCGACGAGAAGAACGGGATCGCGGTCTTCTCCGCCAACCTCGGCTGGCGGGACCTCCCGATGCGCAAGCTGCTCGGCGAGCGCCTCGGCGGCCTGCCGGTCGCCCTCGGCCACGACGTCCGCTCCGGCGGGCTGGCCGAGGGGCGGATCGGCGCCGGGCAGGGCGTGGACCGTTTCCTCTTCATCGCGCTCGGCACCGGCATCGCCGGGGCCATCGGCATCGGTGGGTCGATCGAGGCGGGCGCGCACGGCTACGGCGGCGAGATCGGCCACGTGGTGGTCCGCCCCGGCGGACCGCAGTGCGGCTGCGGCGCCCGCGGCTGCCTGGAGACGCTGGCCTCGGCCTCCGCGGTCTCCAGGGCCTGGGCCGAGGCGAGCGGTGATCCGGACGCCGACGCGGCGGCCTGCGCCACCGCCGTCGACGCCGGGGACGAACGCGCCCTGGCCGTCTGGCGGAACGCCGTCGAGGCACTCGCCGACGGGATCGTGCTGGCCCAGAGCCTGCTCGACCCCTCGACGGTGATCATCGGCGGCGGGCTGGCCGAAGCCGGTGACACGCTCTTCACACCATTGCGCGCAGCGGTTTCCGAGCGGCTGACCTTCCAGATGCCCCCGAAGGTCGTTCCCGCCATGCTCAGAGACACCGCCGCATCCCTGGGCGCGGGCCTGCTCGCCTGGGATCTGCTCTCCATGGAGGTGACCGCGTGACCGCGGACCGCACTGCACTGTCCGGCGCCCGACTGGTCCTGCCGGGTGGCGTCGTCGAGAACGGCCGGCTGGCCGTCGAGGGTTCGCGGATCGCGGGCCTCGGCGGCGAGCGGCAGCCCGGCGACGTCGACCTGACCGGTTACACCGTCGTCCCCGGTTTCGTGGACCTCCATGTACACGGTGGCGGCGGCGCCAGTTACGCGTCCGGCATCGCCGAGGAAGCCCTCACCGTCGCCCGGACCCACCTGGCGCACGGCACCACCACCACGATCGCCTCCACCGTCACCGGGGAGATCGACGAGCTCTGCCACCAGGCGGCCGTGCTCTCCGAGCTGGTCGAGGACGGCGTGCTGGCGGGCGTCCACTTCGAGGGCCCGTTCATCTCGCACAACCGGTGCGGCGCGCACCGCCCCGACCTGCTCCGCGACCCGGACCCGGTGCTGGTGCGCAAGCTGGTGGACGCCGCCCGCGGCACCGCGAAGATGTTCACCCTGGCACCGGAGCTGACGGGTGGTCTGGAGTCGGTCCGGATGCTCGCCGACCTCGGGGTGATCGCGGCCGTCGGGCACACCGACTCCGACTACGCCAAGACCCTGGAGGCCGTCGAGGCGGGGGCCACCGTGGCCACCCACCTGTTCAACGCGATGCCGGGCATCCAGCACCGCGCGCCCGGCCCGATCGTCGCCCTGCTGGAGGACGAGCGGGTCACCGTCGAGCTGATCAACGACGGCGTGCACCTGCACCCCTCGGTGCTCGACCTCGCCTACGGCACCGCCGGTGCCGAGCGGGTCGCGCTGATCACCGACGCGATGGGCGCGGCCGGCATGGGCGACGGGCTCTACCCGCTCGGCCCGCTCCAGGTCCGGGTCGAGAACGGCGTCGCGCGGCTGGTCGAGGGCGGCTCGATCGCGGGCTCCACCCTGACCCTGGACGTCGCCTTCAAGCGCTCCGTCACCATCAACGGCCTCTCGCTCAACCAGGCCGTCACCTCCCTGTCCACCGTCCCGGCCCGGCTGCTCGGCCTGGCCGACTCGATCGGCTCCCTGGAGGCCGGCAAGAACGCCGACCTCGTCGTGCTCGACTCCGAAACCTTCGATCTCGTCGCGGTGATGCGCCGCGGCGAGTGGATCGTCGGCGCGGACCGTCTCGCCAAGGCCCACGCGGCCTGATCCCCCGTCCTACCGGGGAGGTGAGCAGCGGTTCTGCGTCCCGCTGCCCACCTCTCCCTGGGGGACACCCATGCCCGTTGCCCGTACCGCCGACCTGCTCGCCTCCGCCGTCGCCGACGGCCGCGGCCTGCCCGCCTTCAACGTGATCACGTTGGAGCACGCCGAGGCGATCGCCGCCGGAGCCGAACTCGCCGGCAGCCCGGTCGTGCTGCAGATCAGTCAGAACGCGGTCGCCTTCCACGGCGGGCGGCTGCTCCCGCTGGCCCGGGCCTGCGCCGAGATCGCCGCCGCCGCCAAGGTGCCGGTCTCGCTCCACCTCGACCACGTCGAGGACTTCGACCTGCTGCGGGCCAGTGCCGCCGCCGGGTTCAGCTCCGCGATGTACGACGCCTCCGCCCTGCCGCACGCCGAGAACGTCAAGCGCACCGCCGAGGCCGCCGACTGGGCACACCGGCACGGCCTGCACCTGGAGGCCGAACTCGGCCGGGTCGGCGGCAAGGACGGCGAACCGCCGCTCTCCCCGCACGCCCCCGGCGCCCGGACCGACCCGGCCGAGGCGGCTCGCTACGTCGCCGAGACCGGGGTGGACGCGCTCGCGGTGGCGGTCGGCAGTTCGCACGCGATGACCACCCGGACGGCCCTGCTCGACCACGACCTGATCCGCCGTCTGGCCGAGGCGGTGCCCGTCCCGCTGGTGCTGCACGGCAGCTCAGGAGTGGCCGATGACGAACTGTCAGCCGGCCKCGCGGCCGGGCTGGTCAAGGTCAACATCGGTACGGCGCTGAACACCGCGTTCACCCCGGTGGTCCGTCAGCGCCTGGCCGAGGACCAGGCCATCACCGACCCGCGCAAGTACCTCGCCCCGGCCCGGGACGCGATGACCGCGACGGTGGCCCGGCTGGCCGCGGTGGTCAGCTCGGGTACTCGTTCACGCTCATCGGTGTGAGCGCGACCTGGTCGACCAGGATGCTGTTGCCGCTCCCGGCCGGGATGCTCACCGTGATGGTGTTCGCCCCGGCCTGCAGCTCCGGCCATATGTTGGTGCTGTACCAGGCCTGGGCCGGGTCGACTCCGACGCCGGAGTAGTTCTTCACCGTGATGCCGCCGTCCCGGTCCTTGCCGTTGACCGCGACGGCGGCGTTGAAGTTCTGGCCGGTGTTGTTGAAGTGCAGCCAGAACTTGAACGCGCCCGCGCTCGGCGCCGTGAACGTCCAGGTCACCGAGGAGCCTGCGGTCAGCGTCAGGTAGCTGCCGTCCGCCGACTTGGCGCCCTTGACGCTGTTGCCCGAGGGGGCGTTCTGGCCCTTCAGCGCGCTCGCGTCCGCGATCGGCTTGGTGTCCGGGGTGGGGCTCGCCGACGGCCCGGAGGAACCGGACGCCGACCCCGAGGGCTTGGCCGAGGCGCTGGTGCTGCCGGTGGCCTTGTCGGGGGACTTGTTCGCGTCGCCCTTCGAGAGGGCCACGCCCGCGCCGATCGCGATCGCGGCGACCACCGCGACGGCGCCGATCACCACGGCCTTGCTGCGCCCGGCCGGCGGCTGCTCGCCCGGCTGCGGGCGGGAGTGCTCGGCGTACCGGGGCTGCTGCGGGAGCGGCATCTGGGCGGTGACCTGCCGGGCCGGGCCCGGCGGCTGCGGCGGCAGCGCGGGGCGCTGGCCGTACTGCGCGCGGCCGACCTCGACCGGGCGGGAGTACGAGTCGCGGGGCTGGCTGGCCACCTGCTCGCCCTCCGCCGGACGGTAGAGGTATGCGAACGGGTCGTCCTTCGCCGCGTCCTCGGGCGCTCCGTTAGTGCCGGCCGTCGTCACGGTGGTCAACTCCCCATCGCAGCACTCCGTACGGCGGCCGAACGCCGTACGGGCAGATGAACGCTCGTACCAGGCGAACCCTACCTGCCGAGCACGACGCGACGGAAAGATGGTTCGGAGCCCGGACGGTCAGGTGGACCGGTGGCGCAGTCGTACCGGCCGGTTCACCCCGCGCGCCGGTGCGAGCGCTCGCCCCGGGCGCCCCGGGCGGGGCCGCCGCGCGCCCTCTTCTCGTCGTACATCCGCTCGTCGGCCACGTGCAGCACCTCCTCGATGCTCATCCCGCAGCCCGCCCAGCCGATGCCGAGGCTGACCCCGACCCGGGTGGTCCGGTTGTCGATCCGCATCGGCGGGATGATCGCGTTGCGCAGCCGTCCGGCCAGGTCCTTGGCCTCCTCGCGGCCGATCCCGTCGGCCAGCACCACGAACTCGTCACCGCCGAGCCGGGCCACCGTGTCGCCCTCACGGACCACCTGCTGGAGCCGTCTGGCCACCTCGATCAGCACCCCGTCACCGGCCTTGTGGCCGAACCGATCGTTGACCGTCTTGAAACCGTCCAGGTCGCAGAAGAGCACCGCGAGCCCCTTCTCGGCGGCACCGGGCCTGCCCGAGCCGCCCCACAGCTCACTCCCGCCGGGCAGCTCGGCCGGGATCACCGCGTGCACGTGGTCGGCCGGCACCTCGGAGCACTCCCGGGGGCGGCCGAACTGCTCCCGGTCGGAATAGGGCGGCCGGTCGAAGCCGTCAGGCGGCCCGTAGCCGTGCGGCAGCGCGATCTGACCCCCCTGGCCGTCGAATGCGCCGTGCGCGCCGTACGAGGCCGCCTGACCGGCGTACGCGGGCTCTGTGTCGTGCCGGTCCTGCCCCGGGTGCGCGGCGGGAGCGCCCGGCGCCTGGGCGCACAGCCGGCGGCCGAGCCGGGTGCGCAGCTCGGCGCTGTTCGGCAGGCCGGTGAGGGCGTCGTGACTGGCCCGGTGGGCGAGCTGGAACTCGTGCCGCTTGCGCTCCTCGATGTCCTCGACATGGGTGAGCAGGAAGCTCGGGCCCTCGGCCGCGTCGGCCACCACCGAGTTGCGCAGACAGACCCACTGGTAGCCGCCGTCCCGCCGGGACAGCCGCAGCTCGGCCCGGCCGCCCTCGGCGCTGGTCCGTTTCAGCAGCTCCAGGTCGTCGGGGTGCACCAGGTCGGCGAACCGCTGCTGCCGCAGGGTCGCCCGGGGGCGGCCGAGCAGCCGGCAGAGGGCGTCGTTGACCCGGGTCAGCTGGCCGGTGCCGACCCCGTGCAGCTCGGTGATCGCCATCCCGCTCGGGGCGTACTCGAACGCCTGCCGGAAGCTCTCCTCGCTGGCCCGCAGCGCCTGCTGCTCCTTCTCCAGCCGGGCCAGCGCCCGCTGCATCTCGGCCCGCAACCGGGCGTTGCCGATCGCGATCGACGCCTGGAGCGAGAACATCTCCAGCGCCTCCCTGGTCCACGCGCCGGGCCGCTTGCCACTGCGCGGGCGGTCCACCGACAGCACGCCGAGCAGGTCTCCCCCGGCGCTGTACATCGGGGCCAGCAGGACGTCCTGCGGGTGCCAGTCGTTGGTGTAGACCGGCAGCGGGCCGTCCCCGGTCCAGCTCGGGATGTCGGTGCCGATCGCCCAGCCCCGGTCGTACGGCAGGAAGCGCAGCGTGCCCCAGTGGTCGCTGACGCTCAGCATCCGCTCCCAGGACTCCCGCGAGCCGACCTGGCCGAGCAGCACCGCGGGGCCGCCCAGAGCGCTCTCCTCGAGCTCCCAGACCGCCGCCACCACCAGGTCGCCGTCCGGGCGCACCAGGCTGACCGCCGCAGCGTCGAAGCCGAGCCCGTGCACCGCGCCTTCGACCACGGCCTGCAGGGTCCCGGCCAGGCTGCGGGCAGCGTTGAGGTCCGCCACGACCCGGTGCAAGGTGCGGAGGGTCGCGAGGCGGACGTAGGGCTCCGACTCGGCTTCCATGCGGGGGCTCCCCGGCTGCTTCGGATAGTTCTTGATGGTTATCGTCCGATTGCCAGAAGAACTGAATCACAGGGAGCACAACGTTCGGCACGCTCGGTCAACAATAGGTCACCACTTGTGACCCAAATCACACAATGCACATGACCGAAACTGCAGCTCACCCGCCCTGGAGATGACATCTCCGGACAATCACGACTATTCGCTGTTCGGTCGTCCACGGCCCGGACTGAAGCCCACCGAGGGCCGCTGAGGGCCGGGAGGGCGCGCACCGTCACCCCTGCGAGTGAGAGGGGCGCCCGGCCGGGTGGGACCGGGTCAGCCCTTCGGCCCAGCAGGACCTACGACCACGGCCCGATGCCGCCCGACCGGTCGGCCGACTACCGTGCGGTACGTGCAGACGTCCCCGCAGTCCTCCACCACCAGCCCGGCCGCAACTCCCGAGGAGTTCCGCGCGGCCCTCGGCCAGCTCGCCTCCGGCGTCGCGCTGGTCACCGCCCACGACCCCGAGGACGAGGAGGACGCCGGCATGACGGCGACCTCGTTCCTCTCGGTCTCGCTGGAGCCGCCGCTGGTGCTGGTCTCGGTCCGCGAGGACTCCCGGATGGACGAGCTGCTGACCCGCACCGAACTCTGGGCCGTCTCGCTGCTCGGCGAGGCCCACCGGGCGGTCGCCTCACGCTTCGCCATGAAGGGGCGGCTGAGCGACCGGCTGCTGTTCGCCGACACGGCCCACCACCGGGGACCACACACCGGGGCACCGCTGATCGACGGGGCGCTGGCCACCGTCGAGTGCCGCACCGTCCAACGCATCCCGGCCGGCGACCACGTCCTGCTTCTCGGCCACGTCCTCGCCGCCGAGGTCACCTCGCCGGGGGCGCGGCCACTGCTCTACCACCGCGGCAGCTACCGCCACCTCGCCTGAATCCTCTTGCAGAGGCTCAGACGAAAGTGCCTGACCACGCACGGACGGATCACCTTGCAAGGGTCGGCGTCGCAGTTCCCCGAGCCCCTGGGCCGTAGCACCGAAGCACCGGCAAAGAAGCTGAGCTAGTCGGCCGCAGGCCGGCCGCCGTGCGCCACTGGGAGCGGTGCTCGGAGGCGCGGACCACCAGGATGCGGCCGTCCACCAGGCGGTTGGCGAGCCGTTCGAGGGCGCGGTCCTTCCAGACCTGGGGCAGGGCGTCCGAGGCCGCCAGGTCGTAGCGGAGCTCGACCTGGGTGTCGGAGGTGTTGACGTGCTGGCCACCGGGGCCGGAGGAACGGGAGAAGCGCCAGACGAGCTCGGCGTCGGGGACGACGACCGATCCCCGGACGCGGATGGGCTCGGGCATGGGCCCATCATCTCGCGCCGGTGCGGCGAGGTCACCAGGTTTACGCCTGGGAGAATGGGCGGTGTGATCGAGCTCGGCTACGCCCTCTCCAACCGCTTCCCCGACCCTCCGCAGACGGACTACCGGACCGCACCGGTCCGCAGCCTGCGGCACGACCTGTTCTGCGGCGACGTCTACCTGGATGCGGACGGCGCGGAGTTGTCCACAGGCTGGGGATGGGTGCCGGTGCTGGACTTCGCCTGGGCACTCTGCGACAGCGTCGAACAGCTCGACCAGGACCCACGCGGCAGCCGTTCCGCCGCCGTGCAGACCTACGACCTGGACTTCACCCAGAACACCGAGCTGCTCCGGTTCGCCCGCCGCTTCGGCCTGGTCGAGATCAGCGCCACCTGGCTGCCGGACGAGCCGATCGCGGTGGTCCGCCACGCCGATCTGCGACGGGAGGCCCGGGATTTCCTGCAGGACGTCCTGGCCGACCTGTTCGACCTGCACGAGGGACTGGCCGACAACCCGAACATCTGGACGGTTCAGGGGAAGTTTCCCCGGGTCTGAGCCCCCATCAGGGGCTCGGCATGAGAAATTGGCGGCCGCGGCAGGAACCACCGGCCCCGCCGCCCGCGTTCTTCCGACAAAAGCGACGAAGGGACACCACACCATGCCAGTGAGCCTCTCCAAGGGCGGCAACGTCTCGCTGACCAAGGAGGCCCCCGGCCTCACCGCGGTCAACGTGGGCCTCGGGTGGGACGTACGCACCACCACCGGTGCCGAGTTCGACCTGGACGCCAGCGCCATCGTGCTCAACGCAGAGGGCAAGGTGCTGTCCGCCGGGCACTTCGTGTTCTTCAACAACACCAGCTCGCCCGACAGCACCGTCGTGCACACCGGTGACAACCGCTCCGGCGAGGGCGCCGGCGACGACGAGGTCATCAAGGTCAACCTGGCCGGCCTGCCCGCCGAGGCGGCCCGGATCACCTTCCCGGTGTCGATCTACGACGGCAACGCGCGCGGCCAGAGCTTCGGCCAGGTCCGCAACGCCTACATCCGGGTGCTGAACCAGGCGGGCGAGGCGGAGATCGCCCGTTACGACCTCTCCGAGGACGCGGCCACCGAGACCGCCATGATCTTCGGCGAGCTCTACCGCAACGGCGCCGAGTGGAAGTTCCGCGCCATCGGCCAGGGCTACGCCTCCGGCCTGGCGGGCATCGCCCAGGACTTCGGCGTCAGCATCTGACGGTCCGACCACGACTGAGGGGCGCGGGGGGTGGTACCCGCGCCCCGCCGTCGTGGCGGCCGCCACGGGCTGCTCGACCGGCTGCTGCCGGGCGGCGTACCTGGCGCTCTCGGCGAGCGCCTCGTCGCCGAGCACGTCGGCCAGGTCGCCCTGGGCGCCGAGCTCGGTCACGCTGCCCACGGCGGGCGCCGGGGCGGCGGCCCGGACGGCGGCGGCACCGGCAGCACTGTTGCGGCCGAAGAAGCTGAAGTTCGGCACCCGGGAGGCGGGCCTGGCCCGCTGCCGGACCACCACCACCGACTCGGCCGCCGCACCCGGCGCGGCCAGCACCGGACGCTCCGGCGCGGCGCCGAGCTGACGGACCGTCGGGACGGTCTCGGGCAGCGCCGCGGGGCGGAGCGCGACGGCGGCCCGCTGGTCGCTCTCCCGCCGGGCCTCGGCCCGCTCGGCCGCCTGCTCCAGCTGCCGCAGCACGGACGCCGCGCGGACGTACGCGGCCGGAGAGGCGGGGTACTTGGGGCGGGTGGCGGCAAGGGCCCGCTGGTGCGCCTCGGCCTCCTTGAGGGCCTGCTCGGCGACGCTCACGGCCCGCTCCCTGAGCAGCCGGGCGATCTCGGTCTCGGCCTTGGCCAGCCGGGACTTCTCGGCGGTCAGCCGGCGGCCGAACCGGGTGGCCCGCTCCTCGGCCACCTCGGCGGCGTACTCGGCCTCGGCGAGCTGCTCCTCGAAGCGCTCCTCCGACCGCTTGCGGCGGGTGGCGGCGAGTTCGGCGGCCAGCCGGGAGGTGCGGTCGCGCTGGCGCAGCACGACGCCGACACCGACCGCGGCGAGCACCGCCGCGATCCCGACCGAACGCACCACGAGGGTGTCCGGACTGGCCGCGAGTGCACCGAGGGAAGCGACGACGAGTACGCCGATGGCGATCGGCGGCACAGAGCGGCCGAGGACGGAGGAGTGCCGGTGGCGTCCGCGAGACATGCCAAAGAAACTAGCGTGCGAATTGGGGCGCTGTCAGCCTGGGCCCGGTTTCCGCTCTTGACAGTTCGTCACGGCCACCGCTGGTGACGGTGGCCCGACACCCCGTCAGCGCGGCGAGGGAGCCGACCCGGTCGGCCCTTCGTGGTCCTCCGGGAGCCGGCAGACGTGCTGCAGCCAGAGCGCGGCGGCGACCACCGCGACCCCGGCCAGCACGGCGAAGCCGGCCGTGATCGCCTGCGAGGAACGGGCCGGGTTGTCCAGCTGGCTCAGCAGGTGGATGCCGGTGCCCGCGTACACGCCGGTCACCACGGCCGACACCAGGGCGCTGGCCTGGGCCAGCACCACCGCCCTGGCGGCGCCCAGTGGGTCCACGCCCTTGGCACCGGGCTGCCGCTCGCGGACCGCCTTGAGCCGGGAGCGGAGCGAGATCGCGGTGGCCAGCAGGACGACCGCGACGGCCGCCAGCACGATCGGGGCGGCGGTGGGCACGCCGGGCAGATGGCCCAGCGAGTCCCACAGCCGGGCGCCGGCCCAGGCGAGCGCCGTCGCCACGGCGGCGATGGCGAGCAGCAGGCGGAGGCGGAGCGGCTTCACGGAAGTCCTTCCCGGGCGGGTGAACGGGCGGTACGAGATCCTGACGGCTGGTCAGCCCACCGTACCGGCGCTCACCCGGTCGGACGGCCGACAGGATCGGGAAGTTCCTACTCGGGACGTTCTATTCGGGCAGCCGGAGTTGGATGTCGTCCCGGCGCTTGACGCCCTGGCCGGGCTGCTCGGCGATCTCCTTGAGCAGGTCGGCCACCCGGCCCAGGCCCGGCAGCTCGCCGTCCGGGTCGGCGTCCTGCCAGGGGGCGAGCACGAAGGCCCGCTCGTGCGCCCGGGGGTGCGGCAGCAGCAGCTCGGGCTCGTCGCTGGTGACGCCCTCGTACGCCAGGATGTCGACGTCCAGGGTGCGCGGGCCCCAGTGGACGGTGCGGACCCGGCCGAAGGCGTCCTCGACCGCGTTGGCCCGCTCCAGCAGCGAGTGCGGCGGCAGCGTGGTGCGCAGCACCACCACGGCGTTGAAGTAGCTGGGCTGCTCGTCCGGGCCGCCCAGCGCCTCGGTCTCGAAGACGGCGGAGACGGCGGTGATCCGTACCCCGGGGGTGTCCTCCAGCGCGTCCACCGCGCCCTGCAGGGTCTCCAGGCGGTTGCCCAGGTTGCTGCCGAGGGCGACCACGGCGCGGCGCGGGTTGTGCAGGGTCGAGTCGGCGGTGTCGACCCGGCGTTCCAGGTCGAACGTGGTCGGCGAGGCGGTCGGGTCGCTGGTGCTCATCAAGATCCCTCTGCGGCTTCGGGGGCGGGACGGGCCACGGACGTCACGCGCGGCCCCGGTGGATGGTGATCGTGACGTCGTCGAACGGCACGGTGATCGGGGCGTCCGGCTTGTGCACGGTGACCTCGACCTCCTCGACGGCGTCGTGCGCGAGGCACTGGTCGGCGATCCGCTGAGCCAGCGTCTCGATCAGGTCGACCGGCTCGCCGGAGATGATCGCGGTGACCTCCTCGGCCACCACGCCGTAGTGCGCGGTGCGGGTCAGGTCGTCGCCGGAGGCCGCCGGGCGGGTGTCCAGGTAGAGCACCAGGTCGACCACGAAGGTCTGACCCTCGATCCGCTCACGCTCGAAGACGCCGTGGTGGCCTCGGGCGCGGAGGCCCCGCAGTGTGACGCGGTCCAGCAACTCACTTCTCCCATGTGGACAGGCCCCGCGCAGGGCGGAGCACCGGGCCTCGTCGCCCGCGACCTTCGAATCTACCTGCGGGCAAGGACGAACCCCGACCGTCCTACCCGGCACCGCGCGGCGCCACGCGCGCCGGAACGGCCATTGACGTGAACATCCGGTGCACGTTGGCGCAACACTCCCGCCGTCGGCCGGATTCCCGGCCACAGCGCCCCTCGATCAGTCCTCGTCCTCGTCGTCGCCGCTGGTCAGTACGGGTGAACCGTGGTGCGACCAGAGCTTCCAGCCGGACGGGGTCCGGCGGAACAGGTTGGTCGAGACCACCTTCCCACCGACCAGCGGACCGAGTTCGCCCTCCTCCTCGGCCTCCCCGCCGGAGAGAATGTTCTCGGTGCACGTGACCAGGGCCACATCGCCCTGCACCTCGCACTCCACGTCGGTCAGGAAGAACTGGATGTACTCCGTGTTCATCATGATCAACATGTACGAACGGGTCACCTGGGCCCGGCCGCGCAGCACCGGCCAGCCGGGGTGCACACAGACCGCCCCGGTCTTGTCGTCCGCCTCACCGGGGCCCAGCCAGGCGGCCTCCACGCCCTCCAGGTTCCCGTTCTCCAGCGCCTCGTAGAGCGCCTGGTTGGCTGCCAGGACGGCCTCGCGGTCCAACTCCGCCGCCGTCGCCCGGTCACCGATCGACCTGCCGTCACCCGCCATGCTTCCTCCGCAGTGCCAAGCCAGCGTCCCCTCCGGGGCTCACGTCACCGCCCCCTTCGTGCGGCCCGTTCCCAGGCCGCGACCACTCGTACGGCGTCGGCGGTGCCGGCCACGTCGTGCACCCGGACCGCCCACGCACCCGCCTGGGCCGACAGCACCGAGACGGCCGCGGTGGCGTCGTCCCGCTGCCTGGCCGGGCGCGGCTCCCCGGTTTCCGGGTCGGCGAGCAGCGTACCCAGGAACCGCTTGCGCGAAGCGGCCACCAGTACGGGGCGCCCGAGCGCGGTCAGCTCGGCCAGCCGGCCGAGCAGCGCCCAGTTGTGCTCCGAGGTCTTGGCGAAGCCGAGCCCCGGGTCCAGCACCAACTGCTCCTCCTTCACCCCCGCCGCAGTCAACGCGGCCATCCGGCCGGTCAGTTCGGCCACCACGTCGGCCACCACGTCCTGATAGACCGCCAGCTCGTCCATGTCCGCGGACTGCCCGCGCCAGTGCATCACCACGAACGGCGCCCCGGTGGCCGCCACCACCCCCGCCATCTCCGGATCGGCCAACCCGCCCGAGACGTCGTTCACCAGCCGGGCCCCGGCCGCCACCGCCTGCTCGGCCACCGCCGCCCGCATGGTGTCCACCGACACCACCACGCCCGCCGCCGCAAGCTCCCGGACCACCGGGATCACCCGCCGCAGCTCCTCCTGCTCCGTCACCCGCTGCGCCCCGGGCCGGGTCGACTCCCCCCCGACATCGACCAGATCGGCCCCCCGCGCGGTCAGCGCGAGCCCGTGCGCCACGGCTGCCGCCGGGTCCAGCCACAGCCCCCCGTCCGAGAACGAGTCGGGGGTCACGTTGACCACCCCCATCACAGCGCAGCGGTCAAGACGCGAGAGCCCGGGCAGGTTGTTCATGCCGCCCATTATCGGCCCCACCCCTCGGCACACGGTTCAGCACGTCAGGGGCTCGGGGCCCTGCTGATGGGCGGCTCCGCCGCGGGGCGACGCCGACCTCCGGAGCGTTGCTCCTGCGTAGCTGGCCAGGCACTTTCGCAGTGACCCGCACGCCAGATCTCGTCGCCGTTCCCCGAGCCCCTGGGTAGTGCAACTTCCCTAGGCGGCCTGCGTGAGCGGAGGGGTCTCCGGCATCAGCCCCTGCCGCTGCCGCTTGCGCCCGAAGCTCGGCATCCCCAAGGTGATGAACGCCTCCGCCTGCATCGCGGCGAAGCCGATCCTCGGCAGGTCCCTGGTCTGCGGATACACCAGGAACCGCGGCTCCCACTCCGGCTGGAACTTCGCGTTGAACTTGTACAGCGACTCGATCTGGAACCACCGCGAGGAGAACACCAGCAGCCCCCGCCAGGCCCGCAGCACCGGCCCGGCCCCGATCCGCTCGCCCCGCGCCAGCGCCGAGCGGAACATCGCAAAGTTGAGCGAAACCCGCCGCACCCCGAGGGCCGGCACAGCCTGCAGGGCCGCCACGATCAGCAGCTCGTTCAGCCCCGGGTCGGCCGCCCGGTCACGCCGCATCAGCTCCAGTGAGATGCCGTCAGGCCCCCACGGCACGAAGTGCAGTACCGCCTTGAGGTCGTCGCCGGCCTCGCCCTCCTCGGGCGCCTTGTGGGCGGTGACCACCACACAGTCGTCGTCGCCCGGGTCGCCGAACCGGCCGAGCGCCATCGAGAAGCCGCGCTCGGTGTCGGTGCCGCGCCAGCGGGCGGCGGCGTCGGCGATCCGGTGCTTCTCCTCCAGGGCCAGGTCGCCGACCCGGCGGACCTGGCAGGAGTAGCCGTTGCGCTCGATCCGCTTCACCATCTGCCGGACGTTGCGCATCGCCCGCCCGGACAGCGAGAAGGTGGTGGCGTCGACGATCGCCTCGTCGCCGAGCTCGATCGCGTCCAGGCCCGCCTCCCGGGTCCAGATCTCGCCGCCCAGCTCGCTGCAGCCCATCACGGCCGGCACCCAGGCCCGCTCGCGGGCCTCGGTCATGAACACCTTGATCGCACCGGGCCAGGCCTCGTAGTCGCCGACCGGGTCACCGGAGGCGAGCATCACGCCGGAGACCACCCGGTACGAGATCGCCGCCTTGCCGGTCGGCGAGAACAGCACGCTCTTGTCCCGGCGCAGCGCGAAGTAGCCCAGCGAGTCCCGCTCGCCGTGCCTGTCGAGCAGCGCCCGGACCTTGACCTCGTCCTCGGCGGTGAGCTCCGGCTGGGGCTTCTCCGGCCGCAGCGCCAGGTACGCGGTGGTGCCCGCGGTCAGCAGACCGAGCGCGCCGAGCGAGTACCCGACGTACCAGGCGACCCGGTCGGAGCGGTAGTGGATCGGGCCCTCGAAGCCGAACAGGCCGTACGCCACGTGCTCCAGCCGCTCGAACAGGCTCGGGTCACCGAGCTCCGAGCCGTGCCTGACCCCGACGATCAGCAGTCCGAGCCCGACGCTGACCAGGGTCAGCAGCACGAACGCGACCACCGCCCGCCAGCGGGTGCGCGGGTCGGCCTTGGCGTAGAACTCGCGGTGGTGCACCAGCAGCACCGCGAACAGCACCATCGAGATCACCGCCGGGCCGACCTGGTGCCAGCGCAGCAGGTGCAGGCCGGCCCCGATCGGGAGCAGCACGCAGACCGCGCGCCAGGCCCGGCGCTTCCGGCGGCGCAGCGCGTGCGCCAGTATCACCAGCAGCAGGCCGACCATCAGGGTGCCGGCCGCGGCCAGCGTGGTGGTGCCGCCCGGGAGCTGCCCGGCCAGCCAGTGCATCTTGGTGTTGCGCAGCTTGGGGAACACCGCACAGGCGATGTCGACCAGGCCGATCAGCAGAGCGGCGTACCCGACCGCACCGGGCAGCCAGGCACGGGGCACCGCGGCAGCCTGGGTACGCAGGTTCTGGAACCGGCGGCGCGGCTGTTCCTGCGGCGCCTCGGCGGACGACTCAACGGGCACTGGAACGCTCATGGAGAGTCAGCGTAGAGGCTGTTGCGGTCCGTTCTGTCACTCCGAAGGCGGAGTTGTGATGAACCTTCATGACAAATCCTTGATCTGGCAATCGGACCGTCAAGTTGGCGCCCCAGTACGGTAATTGCTGGAGCCCCCGACGACGGCAGAGCCCTGGGGACGGGTGTGCCCCACCCGCCGAACGGCGGGGTGGGGCTTGGTGGAGCTCGCGGGGCGCACATCGGGCGCCGCACACGGTGGACGCCGCATTCTAGGCCCTCGGTTGCGGCCCCGGAGCACCCTCGTGACTACCCGTCCGGCGCAGCCCCACTGGCCCGGGCCCGAGCGCCCGCAGCACGATGGTCCGTGACCCCCGCCGTGCTGACGGACGTTCAGTAGGAGAACCATGCTCAGTACCCGTGCACTCTTCCAGCAGATCTATGCCCACGACGAGGCGTACCAGCTGTTCTGCAGCGTCGCCGCCGGCGGCGAGGACCAGGGCGGCTGGGAGAACGAGCGGATCACCGAACTCACCACCGACCCGGTGCTCGCCCCCAAGATCGCCCGGCACGGCGCGGACGAGCGCAAGCACGGCCGGATCTTCACCCAGCTGCTCAACAAGCGCGGCCTGAGCAAGGTCTCGATCCCCGGCGACACCGACTACTGCATGCTGCTCGAACGCCAGGGCATCGGCCTCTCGCACGACCGGCTCAAGTCCACCGCCCCGCTCGACGACCGGGAGATCATCACCTACCTGGCACACAGCCGGGTCACCGAACAGCGCGCCTCGGAGCAGATGCGGCAGCTGGTGAAGGCGTACGAGTCCAACCCCGAGCTCGACAAGGCGCTGCGGATGATCTCCGCCGACGAGGACAACCACCTCGCCTACTGCCACGAGGAGCTCATCCGGCTCGCGGCGGCGGGCCACGAGCCGTACATCCGGCACACCCTGGAGTCCATCGCCCGGGGCGAGATCCGCACCCACCGCGACGTCGGGCTGGCCGTGATGGCCGCCATGGGACGCATCCTCGGCTGGCCGCGCCACCAGCGCCTCCTACTGGCCGCCGGGCTGCACGGGCTCTACCTCTACGAACGTGCCGTCGGCTGGCGCCGGATGGTCTCCCTCACCATGCCCGCCAAACGCAACGCCCTCGGCTGAGGCAGCCTGCCCTCCGGACATCAGCCAGGCACTACCCAGGGGCTCGGGGCTCTGCTGACTTGCGGCTCCGCCGCGGGGCGAGGAGGTCTGGCGCCGGGGTCACTGCGAAAGTGCCTGACCACCTACGCGACGATCACCTGTTTCGAGGTCGGCGTCGCAGTTCCCCGAGCCCCTGTCTGCCGCAAGCGTGTGCCAACAGCTAGCGCCCGATGATCAAGCTCATCGCTTCGGCCCGGGTCGCCGGGTCGCGGAGCTGGCCGCGGACCGCCGAGGTGATGGTCTTGGCGCCCGCCTTGCGGATGCCGCGCATCGACATGCACATGTGCTCGCACTCGATCACCACGATGGCCCCGCGCGGCTCCAGGATCCGCATCAGCGAATCCGCGACCTGGCTGGTCAGCCGCTCCTGGACCTGGGGGCGGCGGGCGTAGACGTCGACCAGCCTGGCCAGCTTGGAGAGGCCGGTGATCTTGCCGCTGGGGGACGGGATGTACCCGACGTGCGCGACGCCGCGGAACGGCACCAGGTGGTGCTCGCAGGTGGAGAACACCTCGATGTCCTTGACCAGCACCATCTCGTCGTGGCCGAGGTCGAAGGTGGTGGTGAGGACGTCCTCCGGCTCCTGCCAGAGCCCGGCGAATATCTCCTGGTACGCCCGGGCCACCCGGGCCGGGGTCTCCAGCAGGCCCTCGCGGTCCGGGTCCTCGCCGACGGCGATGAGCAGCTCTCGGACGGCGTTCTCGGCACGCTTCTGGTCGAACGTCCCGATGGCGGCGGCGTCCTGCTCCAGGGTCACCGGGTCGATCATGCGTGCCTCGCTTGGGTCAGGGTCAGGGCCAGCAGCACGAATGCCGCGCCTCCAGGGTACAAACCCAGGTGGCGCGGCATCCATTCCGTACGGGTCGGTCAGCTTTCGGCCGGAGTCTCCGGGTGCTTGACCGTGTCGACCACCGGGGCCGCGATCTCCGGCTGAGCGGCGTTGGTGAGCGCCAGCTCCTTCGGGGACTGCACCGGCGGGCGGGTGGACGGCGTACGACGGGACGAGCCCGTCCAGGCCGGCCGGGCCGGGCGCCTGACGATGGAGCGGAAGATCTCGGCGATCTGCTCCTTGTTCAGGGTCTCCTTCTCGAGGAGCTCAAGCACCAGGTTGTCGAGCACGTCGCGGTTCTCGACCAGGATCTCCCAGGCCTCGTTGTGCGCGTTCTCGATGAGCTTCTTGACCTCCTCGTCCACCAGCCCGGCGACCTCTTCCGAGTAGTCGCGCTGGTGGCCCATCTCGCGGCCCAGGAACGGCTCGGAGTCACTCGTGCCGAACTTGATCGCCCCGAGCCGCTCGGTCATCCCGTACTGGGTGACCATGGCGCGGGCGGTGGCGGTGGCCTTCTCGATGTCGTTCGAGGCGCCGGTGGTCGGGTCGTGGAAGACCAGCTCCTCCGCCGCGCGCCCGCCCAGCATGTACGCCAGCTGGTCGAGCATCTCGTTACGGGTGGTCGAGTACTTGTCCTCGTCCGGGAGCACCATGGTGTAACCCAGGGCCCGGCCGCGGGACAGGATGGTGATCTTGTGCACCGGGTCCGCGTTGGGGGAAGCCGCCGCGACCAGGGCGTGACCGCCCTCGTGGTACGCGGTGATCTTCTTCTCCTTCTCGGACATGATCCGAGTGCGCTTCTGCGGTCCGGCAACGACCCGGTCGATGGCCTCGTCCAGGATGTTGTTGTCGATCAGCTTCTTGTCCGAACGGGCCGTCAGCAGGGCGGCTTCGTTCAGGACGTTGGAGAGATCGGCACCGGTGAAGCCGGGGGTGCGCTTGGCGACGGCCTTGAGGTCGACGTCCGGCGCGACCGGCTTGCCCTTCTGGTGCACCTTGAGGATCTCCAGGCGGCCCAGCAGGTCCGGGCGGTCGACCGCGATCTGGCGGTCGAAGCGGCCGGGGCGCAGCAGCGCCGGGTCCAGGATGTCCGGGCGGTTGGTGGCGGCGATCAGGATGACGCCGCCCTTCACGTCGAAGCCGTCCATCTCGACCAGCAGCTGGTTGAGAGTCTGCTCGCGCTCGTCGTGACCGCCGCCGAGGCCGGCGCCGCGGKGGCGGCCGACCGCGTCGATCTCGTCGACGAAGACGATCGCCGGGGCGTTCGCCTTGGCCTGCTCGAACAGGTCGCGGACCCGGGAGGCACCGACACCGACGAACATCTCGACGAAGTCGGAGCCGGAGATCGAGTAGAACGGGACGCCCGCCTCGCCGGCCACGGCACGCGCCAGCAGGGTCTTGCCCGTCCCGGGCGGGCCGTACAGCAGCACGCCCTTGGGGATCTTGGCGCCGACCGCCTGGAACTTGGCCGGCTCCTGCAGGAACTCCTTGATCTCGTGGAGCTCCTCGACCGCCTCGTCCGCGCCTGCGACGTCGGAGAAGGTGGTCTTCGGGGTGTCCTTGGTCAGCAGCTTGGCCTTGGACTTGCCGAACTGCATGACCCGCGAGCCGCCGCCCTGCATCTGGTTCATCAGGAAGAGGAACACGAGCACGATGATGACGATCGGCAACATCGACAGCAGCACGCTGACGAAGGTGGACTGCTTCTCGGGGACGACGGTGTAACCGTTGGGAACCAGGCCGGGGTTCTTGCTCAGGTCGGCCGCGACAGCGGCGCCCTGGTCTCCGATGTACGAGGCCTGGAACTTGGAGCCGGAGGGAACCTTGCCATTGCTGCCAACCGGCAGCTTCTGACCGTCCCTCAGCTCGACCTTGATCAGATTCGAGTCGCCGGTGGTGATCTGCACCGACTTCGCCTGATTGTTGTTGATCGCAGCCACGATCTGGCTGGTGTCCACCGTCTTGGAGCCGCTCGAGTCGGAGACGACCTGCATCAGCACAATGACGGCTAGGACGGCCAGCACGATCCACATGATCGGCGCACGGAAGTATCGCTTGACGTCCATCCATGCGGGGCGTTGCCGCCCCGTCCCTCCTGCCACTCAACGGCGCTGCACGGCTGTGGGCCGTCGGCGCATTCCGGGTATGTGCTCATCAGAAGAGCGGTTAATGGGACCGTACCGCAGTCCTCTCCACCCAAGGCGAGAGCACGACGACTACGACGTATTTTCCTACCCCGGCACAACGGGCGGGAACATCGCACTGTTCCCGCCCGTCGCCCGATTGGGGCAGCAGTTGTCCGACGGTCCGTCAGCCCCCGTAGACGTGCGGGGCCAGCGTGCCGATGAACGGCAGGTTGCGGAGCTTCTCGGCATAGTCCAGGCCGTAGCCGACCACGAACTCGTTCGGGATGTCGAACCCGACGTACTTGACGTCGATCTCGACCTTGGCCGCGTCGGGCTTGCGGAGCAGGGTGCAGACCTCCAGCGAGGCCGGGCCGCGCGAGCCCAGGTTGCCCAGCAGCCAGGACAGCGTCAGGCCGGAGTCGATGATGTCCTCGACGATCAGCACGTCACGGCCGGCGATGTCGGTGTCGAGGTCCTTCAGGATCCGGACCACGCCGGAGGACTTGGTGCCCATCCCGTAGGAGGAGACCGCCATCCAGTCCATCGTCACCTGCGAGTGCAGCGCGCGAGCCAGGTCGGCCATCACCATCACGGCGCCCTTGAGCACGCCGACGATCAGCAGATCCCGTCCGGCGTAGTCCTGGTCGATCCGCGCCGCCAGCTCCAGCAGCTTGGCGTCGATCTCGTCCTTGCTGATGAGCACCTTCGCCAGGTCGGCGCCCATGTCGTTGTGATCCACCGGGGATACGTCCTCAAACGTTCGGGGTCCTGTGTCGGCGGCGGCCCTGCGACCGGGTGTTCACTTGTCAGTCGCTCTGTCGCCGAAACACCAGCGTGCCACACCTACGGGTGACCTCCACGCCACCGGGTAGGTGCAACGGCCCCTGGCCGCGCCAGCCGGTCACCAGCAGGTCCACGGTTTCCAGGTGACGGGCGAACAGATCCCCGGCCGGGCAGCCCGCCCGGAGCGCGGCGCGGCGGAGCAGCCGGCGGCGGACGGCGGAGGGCAGTTCGGCCAGCTTCGAGACGTCCAGCGCCCCTTCGGCCGTCCGGAGGTCGCGCTCGGCCAGCGCGGCCCACTGGTCCAGCGCGTCGGCGTCGTCCCGGAACAGCCGGGCGGTCCTGGCCAGCGCCTCGACCACACCGGCGCCGAGGTGCTTCTCCAGCACCGGCAGCACCTCGTGCCTGACCCGGGAGCGGGTGTAGGCCGGGTCGCTGTTGTGCGGGTCGTCCCAGACCGGGATGGACTGGGCGGAGCAGGCCTGCCGGGTGGCGGCCCGGTCGAGCTCCAGCAGCGGGCGGCGGTAGCGGCCCTTCTGCGCGGGCATCCCGGCCAGCGAGCGGGAGCCGGATCCGCGGGCCAGGCCCAGCAGCACCGTCTCCGCCTGGTCGTCCCTGGTGTGGCCGAGCAGTACGGCCTCCGCGCCGAGCCGGTCGGCGGCCTCGTCCAGCGCGGCGTACCTGGCCTCCCGGGCGGCGTTCTCCGGGCCGCCCTGACGGCCCACCAGCACCGGGACCGCCTCCACCGGGTCCAGGCCCAGCTCGCGCAGCCGCTCGGCCACCTGCTGGGCCCGCTCGGCCGAACCGGCCTGAAGTCCGTGATCCACCGTCACCGCGCCGACCCGCAGGCCGAGCTTGGGTGCCTCGAAGGCGGTGGCGATGGCCAGCGCCATCGAGTCGGCGCCACCGCTGACCGCGACCAGCACCAGCGGGGAGCCGGGCGCGGCGGGCGTACGGGGCAGGCCGGAGGGGTGTCGGCGGGCGTTGCCGATCAGGGTGGTGGCACCGGCGGCGCCACTCAGGGCGAGCTCGGACGGGCGGCTGCGGGGCGCCCGGGCGGCGGGGGTGGTCTCGCCCAGATCGGCGGCGAGCTCGGCGAGGGTACGGCGGACGGCGAGGCGTATCGCCGCGACAGCGGGGTGTGGTCCCACGGGTAAGCACTCCTTGGAGGCGGAGCGGATGGTGACGCGGCGTCAGCTCACAGTCACCGGGTGCTCACAGATGGTCGCAGAATCCGGGCACCGGCTACGCCACCCGCGCCACCGGTACGACCACCGTCCCACGTACGAGTGAATGAAGAAACGTTCATCCGCAGCCAACGGGTCAACCGGCGCGAACGTGCGGTCGACCGGGTCGATCGGACCGAACCCTCTCAGGGGGCGACCCGGGCCACCCAGGCCCCCGGGTTGTGGATCTCCTCGCGGGTCGGCAGCGTGTTCGGCGAGGTCCAGACCCGGTTGAAACCGTCCATCCCGACCCGGTCCACCACACCCCGGACGAAGACCGCACCGTCCTGGTACTGCCGCAGCTTGGCGTCCATCCCGAGCAGCCGACGGATCACCAGGTCCAGCCGGCCCGCACCACCGGCCCGGCGCAGCTGGAACTTCTCCCGGATCTCCGCCACGCTCGGCACCACGGCCGGGCCGACCCCGTCCATCACCACGTCGGCATGCCCCTCCAGCAGGGACATCACCGCGGTCAGCCGGTTCAGCGTCTCCCGCTGCTGCGGGGACTGGACCGCCTCCAGCAGGGTGCCCCGGCGCTCCTCGCCCCGCCCGGCCAGCATCTCCCTGGCCCGGTCCAGCAGCGCCGCCGGATCGACGTCGGTCTGCGCCAGGAAGGACTGCACCTCGGACTGGATGTGGTCGCGCAGCCACGGCACGGCGGTGAACTGGGTCCGGTGGGTCTCCTCGTGCAGGCAGACCCAGAGCCGGAAGTCGTGCGGGTGCACGTCCAGTTCGCGCTCGACCTGGACGATGTTCGGCGCCACCAGCAACAGCCGGCCCGGGGTCGGCGGCCGGAGCGCCCGACGCGGCGTGTCCAGGATGCCCGCCGGACTGTCCGGAGCCTCCGGCAGCGCACCGGGGAACTCGGCCGGGGCGAAGGTCTCGTACTGGCCCAGCACCTTCCCCGACAGAAACGCCAGCACCGCACCGACCTCGACCCCGGTGGCCTTCTCACCGAGCGAACCCAGCGCCGCCGAACCGGGTGAGTCCGAACGGCGGGACTGCAGCTTCTCCACCAGCGGCCGGACGATGGTCCGGAAGCCCGCCACGTTGGCCCTGATCCAGCCCGGCCGGTCCACCACAAGCACCGGGGTGGCATCCATCGTCAGCAGGCTGCTCGATCCCATCCGGGTGAACGCGCGGACATGCTCCTCCGCCTCCAGCGCATGCCGACGCAGCTCCGAGACCACCGCCCGCGCCTCGCCCCGGCTCACCACAGGACCCGGCCGCGCCAGCCGGGTCGCCGTCGCGACCGCGAGATCCCAGTCGACCATCCCAGCCCCGCCGCGCGCGCTCGTCATGCCCTCACCGTACGGGACCGTACCCCTGAGGCACACGCCTAAGTTGCACTCTCCAGGGGCTCGGGGAACTGCGAGGAGATCTGGCGCCGGGGTCACTGCGAAAGTGCCTCACCACCCACGCACGGATCACCTTTTTCGAGGTCGGCGTCGCCCCGCGGCGGAGCCGCCCATCAGCAGGGCCCCGAGCCCCTGGTGGTGCACCGTGTGCCGCTAGTGGCACCCGCAGTTGGCGAGTTGCCCGACGACCCGGTCGACCGCCGCGCGGGCTGCGTCGGATGGAGCCGTGGTGCGGGTCATCAGGGCGAAGGCGAGCGCTCGGCCGTCCGCGTCCAGCACGGTGCCCGCCAGCGTGTAGATCCCGCTGCCGGCCAGCGTGCCGGTCTTGGCCCGGACGATGCCGATCCCGTTCTGTGCCCGGGTCGCGGTGCCGAACCGGCCGAGCAGCGTCCCGGTGAACCCGGCGATCGGCAGGCCGGTGAGCACCGGCCGCAGCCGGGGATGTTCGGGCGCAGCGGCGAGCGCGAGCACCTTGGAGAGCACCAGCGGAGAGATCTGGTTGCCGGTGTGCAGGCCGCTGCCGTCGTTCAGGACCACGCCCGCCGTCGGGACGCCGAGCTTCTCCAGGGTCAGCCGGGTGGCGGCGGAGGCGCCCTCGAAGCTCGCGGGCTGCTGGGCGGCGATCGCGACCTGACGGGCCATCGCCTCGCTGAGGGTGTTGTCCGACGTGGTGAGCAGGCGTTCGATCAGCCGGGCGACGGTGGGCGACTCGACGGCGGCGAGCCGCTCGGCCCCGGCGGCGGCCGTGCCGGCCTTGGGCTTGCCCTGGACGGCCACGCCCTCGGCGGTGAGCGCTGCGGCGAAGGCGTCGGCGGCCTGACCTGCGGGGTCGTAGACCCGGGCCGGGCCCTCGTCGGTGGACTTCGGGTCGATCCGGCCCTCGTTGACCATCAGCGCGGTGACGGAGGCGATGTTCATCGCGTCGTGCTGCGGGTGGTTCAGCGGGCCGGTGTACATCGTGGTGTCGAAACCGAGCTTGACCGAGCTCACCCCGGCGGCCTTGAGAGCGGTCGCGGTGCGCTTCGCCAGTTCGGCGACGGTGGCGGGGGCGGTGTCGGGGTCCACCGGCAGGCCGCCGACCCTGACCTGGTCGGCGGGGAGGGTGGACAGCGTCGGGTCGCCGCCGCCGACCAGCACGATCTCGTCCGGAGCGGCGCCCTTGACCACCTTGGTGGCCAGCCGGGTGTCGCCGGGGATCAGTTCGAGCGCGGCCAGCGCGGTGAGCAGCTTGGTGGTGGAGGCCGGGGTGGCGGGGTTGTTCTCGCCCGCGCCGTACAGCAGCTGCCCGGTGGCGCCGTCGGTGACGGCGAGACTGAGGGTGCCGAGTGCCTTGTCCTGGAGCACGGCGGCCAGGTCGCGCTGGAGCCCGGCGGTGGTCGGCATGCCCTCCGCCCCGGTCGTACTGGCAGCCAGCACGGCCCCACCGGTGGCAACCGCCTTGCGCCCGGCGGCGGTTGGCGGCTGCGGCGTACCGCTGCCGGTCTTGCCCGGGCCGGCTCCCGAGCTGGATCCCGGGCTGGGATCGGCCCACGCCGGGCTCAGCGCGCCCGCTGTCAGCGCCACCCCGAGCATCCCGGCGACCGCGATTCTCCGGCCACGCCCCGCCCCTGCACCTCGCTGCACCGACCAGCCCCTTTCCTGAGCACACCCTGCCGTAGGAGACACTTGGATTCTGTCAGTCCCTACCTTGGAGGAACCGTTGGAGTTCGACGTCCTGATCGAGATTCCGAAGGGCTCGCGGAACAAGTACGAGGTCGACCATGAGACCGGTCGCCTCCGTCTGGACCGGATGCTCTTCACCTCGACCCGCTACCCGGCCGACTACGGCTACGTCGAGGGCACCCTCGCGGACGACGGCGACCCGCTGGACGCGCTGGTCATCCTGGAGGAGCCGACCTTCCCCGGCTGCCTGATCAAGTGCCGTGCCATCGGTATGTTCAAGATGACGGACGAGGCCGGCGGCGACGACAAGCTGCTCTGCGTCCCGGCGACGGACCCGCGCTGGGAGCACCTGCAGGACATCCAGCACGTGTCGGAGTTCGACCGTCTGGAGATCCAGCACTTCTTCGAGGTCTACAAGGACCTGGAGCCCGGCAAGTCCGTCGAGGGCGCCGACTGGGTCGGCCGCGCCGAGGCCGAGGCCGAGATCACGGCCTCGATCAAGCGCCTCGCGGACTCCGGCCACTGAGCCCGGCACCGCGAACGGCCCTGCGGGCCACCCCGGGGGGGGGGGGGGGGGGGGGGGGGGGGGGGGGGGGGGGGGGGGGGGGGGGGGGGGCCCCAACCGGAGGTCCGCATGACCAGCCCTGAGCCCACCCCGTTCTCCACCGTGCTGCGCACCGCCAGTGCCGCGGAGCACGAGGCCGCCGAATCCTCCTCGTTCATGGGCCACCTGCTGAACGGGCGGCTGGGCGTGGAGGCGTACGCGGAGCTCTCGGGCCAGCTCTGGTTCGTCTACCGGGCCCTGGAGGGGCGGGCCGGCGAGCTCGCCCAGCACCCGGTGATCGGTCCGTTCATCGACCCGGCGCTGTTCCGCACCGCCGCCCTGGAGGCCGACCTGCTGCACCTGCGCGGCGCCGACTGGCAGGCCGGGCTGACCGCCTCGCCCGCCACGGCCGCGTACGTGGCCCGGCTGGAGCAGCTGATCGACAGCTGGCCGGCCGGGTACCTGGCCCACCACTACACCCGCTACCTGGGCGACCTGTCGGGCGGTCAGATCATCCGTGGCATAGCCGAGAAGACCTGGGGCTTCGAGAAGAAGGGGCCCGGGGTGCACTTCTACGTCTTCGAGCAGGTCGGGAACCCCGCCTCCTTCAAGCGCGACTACCGGGCCAAGCTGGACGTGGCCGGCGAGGCGCTGGACGAGGTGGAGCGCCGCCGGGTGACCGAGGAGACCAAGCAGGCGTTCACCCTGAACGGCGCGATCTTCGCCGACCTGGACCTGCGGTACCCGCTCAGCGCCTGATCGCGGTGACGCCGTTGCCCTCCGGTGAACTGCACCGGAGGGCAACGGCGTTCGCGGACTACTTGGTGGTACGGCGGCGCAGCAGCACCGTGGTGCCGCCACCGAGCAGCAGCAGACCGGCGGCGGTGGCCAGCAGCGGGACGACCGGGGTGTCCATCCCGGTGGAGGCCAACTCGCCTGCGGTGATCGAGGATTCACCACTGGTCAGCACCGCGCCGCCACTGGGGGCCGGGGTACCGGCGGTGGTCGGGGTCGGGGCCGGGGTCGGCAGCGTGGCGCCCTGCCCGAAGGCCAGCGTGGCGCTGACCGGGTCGAGCGCGGCGCCGGCCTGGTAGAAGCCGCCGAATGCGGTGGCGCCCTGCTCGGTCAGGGTGGCCGGGAGCTGATCGAGCGTCACCACGCCGTTGACCGGGGCGAAGCTCGCCTTCGAGACGTCCAGCGAGGCTATCTTCGCGCCCGTCAGCTCGCTGACCTTGCCGTCCAGCGACTTGGACTTCACGTCGGCGGTCAGGAACGCCCCGGCCCGCTCCACCTGGATGCCCAGGTCGGCGAAGGTCAGGTCCAGCTCGTAGCCGCCGTCCTTCGGATGCGCCAGGAAACGCACCGCGCCGTCGAACCCGGCCGTGACGGCGTGGGTCTTCAGGTTGTACGCACCACTGCCGCCGCCGAACCGGTAGTCGGCCGCGCCGCCGCTGAACTCCACCTTGCCGGATGCCGCCGGGGAGGCCAGGTACTTGCGGAAGGACTCCTTCACACCCCAGTTCAACGCGCCGTCCAGAATGGGCAGTTCGGTGGGCGCCGGGGTGGAGGGGCCGGCCGAAACGCCGGCCGACGCGGAAGCCGACGCCGACGCGCTGGCCGACGCAGAAGCCGACGCCGACGCGCTGGCCGAAGCCGACGCAGAAGCCGAGACGGACGGGGACGCAGATGGAGACGCAGACGCACTCGGGGTCGACTTGCTGAGCACCAGCTTGACCGGGTCCATCGCCGCACCGGCCTGGTAGAACCCGCCGAACGCCTTCGCGCCGTCCTCGGTCAGCACGGTCGGGGTGGCCACCCCGGTGGTGGTGTCGCGGCCGACCGCGAAGGTCACCAGCGGGACGTCCGCACGCTCGACCAGCTTGGTGGTCTTCGCCTTGGTGGTCGGGTCCTCCGTGGTCTCGGCGGTCGTCGCGTCCACCGTGATGGTGCCGGTGCTGCCCGAGGTGGTCAGCTTGAAGTCGGTCAGCGCGATGTCCAACTGGCCCTGGTGGCCGGTGAAGCGCAGTCCGCCGACGAATGCGCCGCTGATCGTGTGGGCCGTGCCGTCGTACGCGCCGGTGCCGTTCAGGTGGAAGCTGCCGTCGGCGTTGCGGGTGGTGCCGCCGGTCAGCTCGATCTTGCCGCCCTGGGAGGCGGGGCCCTCCAGGTACTTGCGGAAGGACTCCTTGACGCCCCAGTCCAGCGAACCCTGGTCGTAGACCACCGTGGTGGGCCCGGCACCGAAGGCCACCCCGGGCATCCCGACGGCGGTCAGGCCCAGCCCGACCGCGACGGCGGCCAGAGCCGGAAGGGGGGTGCGGTTGCGGCGGGCGCTCTTGGCGGTGACGGACATGGTGCTGGTACTCCTTCAGGAACGGCGGCGGGGGAGAGAGTTCAGACGGTCCGGCGGCGCCGGACCAGCAGGGTGACGGCCACGGCCGTACCGCCTGCCAGCACCCCGCCGCCGACGGCGATCCACGGCCAGGGCGAGGAGCCCTGGCCGGCGACCSCCGCSCCCGGGGCGGGGGGCGCCGCGGCGGCCGCGGGGGGGGCGGGCGGCATCGCGGTGCCCGCCGGGTAGAGGCCCCCGAAGGCCCTGGCACCGTCCTCAGTGAGCAGCAGCGGCAGTTCGGCCGCCTTGAGCAGCCCGGCCTCGGGCTTGAGCGCGGCCGCGTCGAAGCTGCCCAGCGGGACGGCCGGGAGCTGCTGGGCCGAACCGTCGGCGGCCTTCCCGGAGACGTCGGCCAGCAGTGTGCCCTTGCCGCCGGCCACCTTCACCACAGGGTTGGTCAGGGTGAGGTCGAGGCCGTACGCGTCGCCGGTCTTCATGCCGCGGAACCGGACAGCACCGGTTAAGGCGGCGGTCAGTTCGCCGGTGGCCGGGTCGTAGCTGCCCTTGGCCGGGGTCCAGCGGAAGAACGCGCCACCGTCGGCGGCGCCGTCGGCGAGCTGCCAGTCGCCCTTGGCGATGGTGCCGGTGACGTAGTCCCGGAAGGTCCGGCGGACGCCCCAGTCGAGCGCGCCCTGGGCGAACTCGGTCCGGGTCACGGCGGGCGGAGCTGACGGGGTGTCGGTAGCGGCCAGGGGCGGCGTGGTCGGCGGCGCGGTGGTGGCCGGCGCCGACGGGCTCGGGGCGGCGGCCGCCTTGACGTCGACCGAGACGGTCAGCGGGTCCAGCGCGGTGCCGGCGGGGTAGAAGTTGCCGAACGCCACCGCACCCGAAGCGGTCATCGTGGTGGGCACGTTGGAGAGCCTCAGGGCCCCGGACCGGCCGCGCAGGTCGATCCCGTCCAGCCCGAGGTCGACCAGCTTGGCCTGGGTGGCATTGGTCACCACCCCGGTGTCCTTGGCCTTGCTGCTGACGTCCGCGTACAGCCCCGCACCACTGCCACCCGCCTTCAGGGTGAACCGGCTGAGCCTCAGGTCGAGGCCGTAACTGCCTTTGGCCTCATGCCCCTTGAAGGTCACCCCGCCGGAGAAGGCAGCCGTCAGTGCACCACTCGCCGGGTCGTACGTACCGGTCGCGGAGTGGAACCGGAAGGTGTTGCCGCCGACCGTGGCGGCACCGCCGGTCAGACCCCAACTGCCCTTGGCGATCGGCCCGGTGACGTACGTGAGGAAGGACTGCTTCAGCCCCCAGTCGAGCCGTCCGCCGGAGACCGTACCGGGTGCGGCCAGCGCCGGGACGCCGGGCAGCGCGACCAGCAGCAGTGCCGCGATCGCCGCGACCAGGGTGGCGGCAAGGCGGCGCAGACGTCGCGATACGGGCATGGCGAAGCGCTCCTCGGCAGCGTGGGGTGAGGGCGGGCTCGAAAGAACCCCCCTTGCGAAACTCAGGTAAGGCTAACCTAATATATGCGTCAAGAGTCACCCCGGGTCCACCCTTGCTTCACGGTCCGGACGTGCCAGCGCCCAGCTAAGGAGCAGCAGTTGACGGGGACCATCCGAAACCGTGCCCGCGCGCTGGGCCTCGCCCTGCTGCTGGCCACCGTCGCCGCCTGCGGCGGGAACGCCGCCGGCACCGGCACGGGGCCGACACAGGCCCCGGCCGCACCCGACCGGGTCGAGCCGCTGGCCGCCGCCACCCCCGTACTGCCGACCACCGTCGCCTCGGCCGACGGCCGCCTGGTCACGGTGGCCGCCGCCGAGCGGATCATCCCGCTCAGCGGCAGCCTCTCCGAGCTGGTGTTCAGCCTCGGCCTCGGCGACAAGGTGGTGGCCCGGGACGTCTCCACCACCTTCGAGCAGGCCGCCGCGCTGCCCGTGATCACCCAGGCCCACGACGTCTCCGCCGAGGGCGTGCTCTCGCTGCACCCGACCGTCGTGCTGGCCGACCGCTCCACCGGACCGGCCGAGGCGATCGACCAGATCCGCGCCGCCGGAGTCCCGCTGGTCGTGCTGGACGACGCCAAGCAGCTCTCCGACCTCGACAGCCGGATCGCCAAGGTGGCCGCAGCCCTCGGAGTCCCGGACGCCGGACGGCAGTTGACCGAACGGACCGCCACCCGCACCAAGGAGGTACAGGCCGCCATCAGGCCCACCGGCGGCAAGCCCAAGGTCGCCTTCCTCTACCTGCGCGGCAGCGCCTCGGTCTTCCTGCTCGGCGGCGCCGGTTCCGGCGCGGGCTCGCTGATCGAAGCGGTCGGCGGCGTCGACGCGGGCACCGCCTCCGGTCTGACCGGTGACTTCACCCCGCTCACCAGTGAGGCCCTGGTCAAGGCCGCCCCCGACGCCCTGCTGGTGATGAGCAAGGGCCTGGATTCGGTCGGCGGGATCGACGGAATGCTCAAGCTCCCCGGGGTCGCGCAGACCCCGGCCGGCCTCGACCGGCGGGTGGTCTCGGTGCCGGACGGCGTCCTGCTCAGCTACGGCCCGCGCACCCCCGAGGTGCTCAGGTCGATCTCCGAACAGCTCTACGGGGCCGCCAAGTGACCGCCGCCGCCCTCCCGTTGACCCGCCCCCGGCTCAGCCGCAGCACCCTGCTCACCGCCTGCCTCGCGCTCGCCCTGCTGGTCGCCGCCCTGCTGGCGGCCGGTGTCGGGGCGTACCGCATCCCGCTCGGCGACCTGCTCGCCTCCGTCACCCACCGGCTCGGCCTCGGCGGCCACGCGCTCGACCGGGTCCCCGAGTCGGTGCTGTGGAACGTCCGCTTCCCCCGGGTGGTGCTGGCCCTGCTGGTCGGCGGCTCGCTCGGCTGCGCCGGGGCCCTGATGCAGGGCATCTTCGGCAATCCGCTGGCCGAGCCCGGCGTGATCGGGGTGTCCTCCGGCGGTGCGGTCGGCGCGGTCGCCTGCATCGTGCTCGGCCTGGACGCCTTCGGCAGCTGGACGGTCACCGTCTTCGCCTTCGCCACCGGCCTGTTGACGGTCTTCGCGGTCTACGCGATGTCCCGCTCCGGCGGCCGGACCGAGGTGGTCACCCTGGTGCTCACCGGCGTCGCGGTGAACGCGTTCTGCGGCGCGCTGATCGGCATCTTCCTGTTCACCGCCGACAGTGCCGCGATCAACCAGGTGACCTTCTGGCAGCTCGGCTCGCTCTCCCAGGCCACCTGGGGCAAGGTGCTCGCGATCCTGCCGTTCGCCCTGCTCGGTCTGGCCGTCGCCCCGTTCCACGCCCGGAAGTTGGACCTGCTGGCACTCGGCGAGCGCCCTGCCCGGCACCTCGGGGTGGACGTCGAGCGGCTGCGCCTGGTGCTGATCACCGTGGTCGCGCTGCTGACCGCCGCCGCCGTCTCGGTCAGCGGCATCATCGGCTTCGTCGGCCTGGTCGTCCCGCACCTGCTGCGGATGCTGGCCGGCCCGGGCCACCGCTTCCTGCTGCCGGGCAGCGCGCTGGCCGGTGCGCTGGTGCTGGTGCTCGGCGACCTGGCCGCCCGCACCCTGGCCCAGCCCGCCGAACTGCCGCTCGGGGTGCTCACCGCCCTGATCGGCAGCCCGTTCTTCTTCTGGCTGCTCCGCCGGACCCGTACCAAGCAAGGGGGTTGGGCGTGAAGCGACGCCGCCGGCTGCCCGGGCGTCCGCTCCCGGGCGCCGAACTGCTCACCGCCGCCGGCCTCCGGCTGGTGGTCGACGGCCGCGAACTGCTGGGCGGCGTGGACCTGGTGGTCCGGGCCGGGGAGGTGCTCGCCCTGCTCGGCCCGAACGGGGCCGGCAAGTCCACCCTGCTCTCGGTGCTCGCCGGGGACGTCCTGCCGACCTCCGGGACGGTCACCCTGAACGGACGCCCGTTGGACGGCTACCGGCCGGCCGAACTCGCTCTGCACCGGGCCCTGTTGCCGCAGGCCGCAGCGCTCTCCTTCCCGTTCCCCGCCGGGGAGGTGGTCCGGATGGGCCGCGCTCCCTGGGCCGGTACGGCAGCCGAGGCCGAGGACGACGCGGCTGTGACCGCCGCACTGGCCGCCACCGAGTCGGCCGCCTTCGTGGACCGCCCGTTCACCGCACTCTCCGGCGGCGAACGGGCCAGGATCGCGCTGGCCCGGGTGCTCGCCCAGCGGACCGCCCTGCTGCTGCTCGACGAGCCCACCGCCGCCCTCGACCTGCGCCACCAGGAGCTGGTCCTGCGGGTGGCCAGGGAGCGTGCCCGGGCGGGCGACGCCGTCGTGGTGGTCCTGCACGACCTCTCGCTGGCCGCCGCCTACGCCGACCGTGTGGTGCTGCTGGCGGGCGGCCGCGCGGTGGCCGACGGACCGGTCGCCGAGGTGCTCGAGGCCGCGCTGCTGACCGAGGTGTACGCCCACCCGGTCGAGGTCTTCCCGCACCCCGTCACGGGCGCTCCGCTGGTGCTGCCCACCCGCTGAGAAGCCCCGAGCCCCGGCTACGGAGGCTCGGGGCTCAGGGCTCAGGGCTCAGGGCTCGGGGCTTGTCTCAGTCCTCGTCGTCGTCCAGCCGGAAGCCGACCTTCAGCCCCACCTGGAAGTGCGCGACCCCGCCCTCCTCGATGTGCCCGCGGATCTGCGTCACCTCGAACCAGTCCAGGTTGCGCAGCGTCCGCGAGGCCCGCCCGACCCCGTTCCGGATCGCCGCGTCCACCCCCTCGGTCGAGGAACCGACGATCTCGGTGACCCGGTACACGTGTTCGCTCATGGCTCTCTCCCATCAATGCGTCCCCGGTCCACCGTGCCCCAGCCGGGCGGCTCCCGCACGCTCACCCGCCGGTGAGCAGGTCGTCCACCCTGGCCTCGCCCTCGCGGTAGCGGCGGGTGATCTCCGCGCTGCAGTCGTCCGCCCGCCGCTGGAGCGCCTGCCGCCGCCCGGAGACCTCCCGCTCGTGCACCGTCAGGCGCTCGACGGCGGCCACCAGTTCGACGGTCTGGTGGGCCTCCAGATCGGCCAGTTGGACGTCGCCCATCAGGGCGTCCGCCTCCCGCTGGTAGCGCTCCCCGCGCGGCGGGCCGAGCCGCAGGTGGCGGGCCGGGCGGCGGACCGGTGACGGTGTGTCGGCCAGGATCGCCGGGAGCCGGTCGAGCAGCGCGTCCGACAGCGCGTCCGACAGCCCGTCGGCCCCCGGCTCGGACCCGGCGGACTGCCGGCGCGCCAGCTCGGCCCGCAGGATGTCCAGCCGCCCGTGCAGCAGCCGACGCAGGTACGAGAGGTCGGCCTCCTGGTCGTGCGCGTCCCGGCGGAGCAGCCGGAGCTGATCCAGACCGAGCCCGGTGAGGCCGTACTCCTGCTCGTGGGCCGTGCTGCTCGCGTCCATCAACCAACCACCTGCCGCTGTACCGGTCACTGAATCCCCCACTGATGTCCGCCGCCGCACGCCCCGTGTCCGGTGACGCCCGTCCGACGCCGGGAGTTCCCGCAGGGCAGCGACTCCACCCGTGCGAGCGACCCCGAAATCCAAACCCCCGCATGGGTGCTCGTCCACGCGTCGCCCACAGCGTGCCATCCGGGACCGGCCGGTGCACCGCCCGTGCACCCGAACGGCCCCCTGGCGAAGGGGGGTGGCTGATACGACCGGAACAATCCGCAGGCCGCACCACCCGTCCGACGGCGCGCGGAATGCGCCCCCGGCGTGCGCGCCCCTGTTGCACGCCCGCCACCTGCCCACCACGCGCCTGCGGAACGGTCGTACCGCTCCGGCACAATGAGGCCCATGCGAGCAGTGGTACAGCGGGTCGCCGAGGCGGCCGTGACGGTGGACGGCGAGACGGTCGGCGCGATCGGGGGGCCCGGGCTCTGCGTGCTGGTCGGGGTGACCCACGACGACACCCCGGAGAAGGCGGCCCAACTCGCCCGCAAGCTCTGGTCGGTGCGGTTGTTCGACAACGGGGAGACGGAGCTGTCCTGCTCCGACCTGAACGCCCCGCTGCTGGTGATCAGTCAGTTCACCCTCTACGGCGACGCCCGCAAGGGCCGCCGCCCCACCTGGAACGCCGCCGCCCCCGGCCCGCTGGCCGAGCCGCTGGTGGACGCCGTGGTGACCGAACTCCGGGCGCTCGGCGCCAAGGTGGAGACCGGCCGGTTCGGCGCCGACATGAAGGTGTCGCTGGTGAACGACGGCCCGTTCACCGTCCTGCTGGAGATCTAGGCGGGGACGATCACGTCCTGGCTGCCCGGCACACCGTCGGCCAGCAGCACCTCGTCCACCGGTGTGTTCCGCTTCACCAGGGCCAGCGCGATCGGGCCCAGCTCGTGGTGCCGGGCCGAGGAGGTCACGAAGCCCACCGGGCGGTCCTGGCCGGGACGGAGCACCTCGGAGCCGTGCGCCGGGAGCTTCTCCTCCATGCCGTCCAGGTTCAGCAGCACCAGCCGGCGCGGCGGCTTCCCCAGGTTGTGCACCCGGGCCACCGTCTCCTGGCCCCGGTAGCAGCCCTTCTGCAGGTGCACGGCGGTGGACAGCCAGTCCACCTCGTGCGGGATGGTCCGGTGGTCGGTCTCGAAGCCCAGCCGGGGCCGGTGCCCCTCGATCCGCAGCGCCTCGTACGCCCACATCCCGGCCGCCGGGCCGTAGCCCGCGGTCAGTGCGGCCAGCTCCGCGCGCGGCACGAACAGGTCCCGCCCGTACGGGAGTTCACGCACCGCGGCGGCGCCCTCGGCGGAGACCTCGGACCCGGCCGGCAGGTACACCACGGCGTAGTCCTCGGTCGCGTCGGCGACCTCCACCCGGTAGAAGAACTTCATGCTCTCCAGGTACGCGATCAGCGCCTGCTGGGTGCCGGGCTCGACGTGCGCCCAGGTGGTCTCGCCGTCGTCCACCAGGTAGAGCGCGTGCTCGACGTGCCCGTTCGGCGAGAGCACCAGCGCGTCGGTGGCCTGCTGCGGCGGCAGCGCGCTGACGTGCTGGGTGATCAGCAGGTGCAGCCAGGTCAGCCGGTCCGAGCCGGTGACGGTCAGCACGCCCCGGTGCGAGAGGTCCACGAAGCCGCGACCGGCGGCCAGTTCGCGCTGCTCGGGGAAGAGACCGCCGTAGTGCGCGGCCACCCCTTCGTCGGCTCCTTCGGCGGGGACGGCACCGGGCAGGGCAAGCAGCGGACTCTTCATGACCGCAAGCTTACGACTGCTCCGCTGTGAGCTTGGCGGTGCAGTCCGCACAGCGGCCGAAGATGGCGAAGTGCTTGAGGTCGGTGTCGAAGCCGTGCTCCGCGCGCAGGCTGTCGATCAGCGGCGCGGCGATCGCGGTGTCGGTCTCGGTGACGCTGTCGCAGTCCCGGCAGACCAGGTGCAGATGGGTGTGCCGCCCGGCCAGGTGGTAGGTCGGGGCGCCGTGGCCCAGGTGCGCGTGCGAGACCAGCCCGAGCTCCTCCAGCAGCTCCAGGGTCCGGTACACGGTGGAGATGTTGACCCCGCTGGCGGTCTTCCTGACCTCGTGCAGCAGCTCGTCCGGGGTGGCGTGGTCGAGCGCGTCCACGGCCTCCAGCACCAGCTGGCGCTGCGGGGTGAGCCGGTACCCGCGCTCGCGCAGGTCGGCCTTCCAGTCGGAGGGGGTCTCGGTGTCAGCCACGGTGCGCCTGCCCTAGCTCTAGGTCGTGCGACAAGTGTAGGGACCGGCCACCCGGCCGGTCCCTACGGTGCACCACTGGCTCAGCGGAAGAAGGCGATGCCGTCGTCCGGCAGGTCCGCGATGTCCTGGATCAGCCGCGCCGGGTTCAGCACCTTCTTCAGCTGCGCCGACATGTACGGCCGCAGCGGCACCTCGGGGGCGGCCTTCTCGCCGACCCAGAGCAACTCCTCGGCGACCATGCCGTACAGCCGCTTGCCGCCGCTGTACGGGGCTGCGCCCTCGATCCGGGCGACCGCGTCGGTGGCCAGGTCGATCTGCGGCTTGCCGTCGTGCAGCTTGCCGTACCAGATCTCCACGGTGCCGTCGTCGCGGACCGAGGAGACCTCGATCTCGCGCTCGCCGCTGGTGCCGTGCTGGTTGCTGGTGACCCGCCAGAACGCGTGCTCGGTCTCCAGCGGACGGACCTTCTCACCCTCGTTGTTCAGCACCCAGCTGCGGGAGCGGAACTCCAGGAACGGACGGCTGTCGTGCCGGAACACGATCTCCTGGCCGAAGTTGCACTTCTCGGTGCCCGGGAAGTCATAGACGCCCGCGCCCTCCCAGGTGCCGAGGAGGAAGGCCAGCGGGACGACGTCCTTGTGGAGGTCAGAAGGGATCTCGATCATGTTCCTGGTCGCTGTCGTCGGTGGGGGACTGGCTCAACCGTACGGCAGGGATCAGCGCTGGCCCTGGTACAGCTTCATGACGGCGAAGATGGCGAACCAGGTGATCAGGATGGCCATCAGGATGAGCAGACCGTCGAAGAAGATTTCCAGACCGGACACGGGGCGCTCCCATTGCGGCGTTGCGGTACAGAGCAGGACGGGGTGAGTCTATCGGCCCGGTATGGGCCGCTCTCGGTGAGCCCCGCCACGTCGTGGCTAGGGTGTCACTATGCCGAAGAAGCTGGTCATCAAGGTCACCGCCGGAGCCGACGCGCCGGAGCGCTGTTCGCAGGCCTTCACGGTGGCCGCCGTCGCGGTCGCCAGCGGGGTCGAGGTCTCGCTCTGGCTGACCGGCGAGTCGACCTGGTTCGCACTGCCCGGCCGGGCCGCCGAGTTCGAGCTGCCGCACGCCGCGCCGCTGCCCGACCTGCTGGAGGCGGTGCTGGCGGCCGGCCAGGTCACCGTCTGCACCCAGTGCGCGGTGCGGCGGGGCATCGTCGAGCAGGACCTGATCGAGGGCGCCAGGATCGCCGGGGCGCAGCTCTTCGTGCAGGAGATCATGGCCGAGGACGTGCAGGCGCTCGTCTACTGATCCGGGCTACTGATCCGGACGGTCCTTGTCGTGGCCCGGCTCGTCCCACTTCGGGTCGTCCCAGCGCGGGTCCTGCCACCAGTCGTCCTCGGGGTCGCGCTTGTTGGCGAAGATCGCGGCGGCCGGCGGGATCACCATCGCGACCACGCACATCCCGATCGCGGCGGGCACCGAGAAGAACCGCACCACTCCCCAGGCCAGGACGAACATCGTCAGGCAGACGCCCATCATGACGAAGTAGTAGAGGTGTCTCCGGCGCTGCTGCACCCTTCCACGGTACGACCGAGGGCCCCCTGCGCGGCAGAGGGCCCTCGGTCGTACGTCAAGGAGCTGTCGGGTCGTCAGACCGCGATCGCGACCTCGGTCTGGGCGCCCTGGGAGGCGACCACGACCCGGTCCACGGTCGCGCCCGGGACCAGCGCGCGCAGCGTCCACTTGCCCGGACGGGCGAAGAAGCGGAACTGCCCGGTCGCCGAGGTGGGCACCTCGGCCGTGAACTCGCCGCCCTCGTCCAGCAGTCGGACGTAACCGTTGACGGGCTCACCGTCGCGGGTCACCGAACCCTGGATGATCGTCTCCTTGGCCACGTCAACTCCTGCCAGATCGGGCCCACCGGCCTTCGCACCGCACATGATGTCTTCCCTTCCTACGGTTCGATGGCTCAGTTGTCGCCGAGCGCGATCGGCACGCCGACCAGGCTGCCGTACTCGGTCCAGGAACCGTCGTAGTTCTTGACGTTCTCCTGGCCGAGCAGCTCGTGCAGCACGAACCAGGTGAGCGCGGAGCGCTCGCCGATCCGGCAGTACGCGATGGTGTCCTTCGCCAGGTCGACGCCCTCGGCGGAGTAGAGCTCCTTGAGCGCCTCGTCCGACTTGAAGGTGCCGTCGTCGTTGGCGTTCTTCGCCCACGGGATGTTGCGGGCGGACGGGACGTGGCCCGGACGCTGCGACTGCTCCTGCGGGAGGTGGGCCGGGGCGAGCAGGCGGCCGGCGAACTCGTCGGGCGACCGGACGTCGACCAGGTTGAGGGTGCCGATCGCGTTCACCACGTCGTCGCGGTAGGCGCGGATCGCGGTGTTCTGCTCCTGCGCCTTGTAGTCGGTCGCGGCGCGCTCGGGCACCTCGGCGACCAGCTCGCGGGCGTCCAGCTCCCACTTCTTGCGGCCACCGTCGAGCAGGCGGACGTCACCGTGGCCGTAGAGCTTGAAGTACCAGTAGGCGTACGAGGCGAACCAGTTGTTGTTGCCGCCGTACAGCACCACGATGTCGTCGTTGCCGATGCCCTTCTTCGAGAGCAGCGCCTCGAAGCCGGCCTGGTCGACGAAGTCGCGGCGGACCGGGTCCTGGAGGTCCTGCTTCCAGTCGATCCGGACGGCGTTGCGGATGTGGTTCAGCTCGTACGCGGCGGTGTCCTCGTCAACCTCGACGACGACGACCTTCGGGTTGTCCAGGTTTTCCTGGACCCAGTCGGCGTCGACCAGGACGTCACTGCGGCTCATGGTGGTGTCTCCATCCGGGGGCGGTACTGCGGAAGGGGTGGCAAGGTGCCCGGCACCGGCCGTCCGGAATTCTGTCCGAATACCGAGACGGCACAGGGATGCCAGGGTCGAGCTGGAGTCAGGGGCGCCAAGGCGGTCCAAGGCATAAAGCTGCCTGGTCAGAGCCATCGGCAGGGAGTGGGCAGGGCCGGACGTGCCGGTCAGAACCGCCCGTTCAGCGCATTCGACAGAGGCAGGCAGACACGCGGCACAGGTCTACCGCCCGCCGCTTCGTGAGGTCCGCCTGTCGCTTCATGCAGACGATGCTAGGGACTCGGACGGGCCGCTGTCATCAACGTGTCGAATAGTGAGACGATCTGCTTCGCATAGTGAGATTTGAGGGTTTCCCGCCTTGGCGGCACCGGGTCCGGCGCGTTCCCGAACCCGGGCGGGCGGACCCGGCGACGGTGATCCTGGACAGTGCGTCTCGCAGAGCGGACGCCAGCAAATGTTCAGCCGATCAGCCGCGACCCGAGCCAGGCCAGTGGCGCGGCCACCGCGAGCGGCAGCGCCACACCCGCCGTGAAGTGCACGAACCGGGACGGGAAGTCGTACGAGGCCACCCGGCGGCCGACCAGCGCACCGACCACCACCAGCCCCGCCAGGGCCGGCGGCCCACCCGCCAGCACCCCGGCGGTCGCGCCCAGCAGCGCCGCAGCGAACGGGCCGAGCACCCCGCCGACCGGGGCCGCAGCCAGCAGCGTGCCGACCGCCACCACCAGCAGCGCGGCCGGGACGTGAGCCGCGAGCAGCAGCGACGCCATCAGCCCGGTCAGCAGCACGCCCGAACCGAGCACCGTCAGCGCATAGAACCGCTCCGCCGGATCGGCCGGCCGGAACGTCTGCCAGACCAGCACCACCACGAGCCCCACGCCCAGCGCCGCCGCCAGCCCGGCCGCCCCGCCGGCCAGCACCGCGGCATCGGCCGCGAAGCCCGCCAGCGCCGCCCCGGCGATCCCCTGCCGGGCCGGCCACATGCCGTGCAGCCTGAACCACCCCACCGCGGTCAGCCCCTGAGCCACCATCAGCCCGGCCGTCAGGCCGTACCGGCCGCCCAGGGTGGCCGCCGCGAGCAGGGCGCACAGACCTGCGGTGAGCAGCGCGGGCCGCAGGCCCGGCGCCACGATCGGCGTGTCGCTCTTCGCGGGGGCGGCGGTCAGGACCATTGGGGGCTCCGTGGGCAGATGGGTCGGAAGTCAGGGGCTCGGGGAACGGCGACGGTTCATGGCTCTCGGATCACTGCGAAAGTGCCTGACCACCCACTCACGTTGAACGCTCCTGAGGTCGGCGTCGCAGTTCCCCGAGCCCCTGGCGTGTGCCACGACTGCCGTGTGCCGAAGGTCAGCCGCCCGCGAAGGGGGGCAGGGCCTCGATGGTGCCGTCGGCGGTGAGGGGGACGGTGGTGTGGTCGCGGGAGCCGACCTGGTGGCCGTCGACCAGGTAGCTGCAGTGGGCCAGGACCTGGAGCAGCTTCGGGTTCTCCGCGTGGCGCAACCGCACTGCGGCGAGCGCCTCGCCGAGGGTGGCGGCCTCGTACGGCTCCTCGGGGATCCCGGCGGCGGCCTTGGCCGCGGCCCAGTACCGGATGGTGCCGGTCACCCTGACGCCCGTGCCGGCCGTCGCTCGTGCGGTGGAAGTGTTCGCTGCCATGGCAGCCCTCCTCGTCGTCCTCGCCCGGTGCGGTGCGCCGGCTCTGCTGCCGGGGCACCCACGCCAAAGGTGTACACGTACGGTGCGGCCGGTGCGGCTCCCATGATGGACCGGCCGACCCCGGATGCCGTAACGACCCTGGTCGCGCGTGGCGTGCTCCGGCCCCCGGTGAACGGCGCGGACGTGGCGGGAGTCACGGCCGGAGTGGCCCGATGTGGCCAACCACCGGTTGCGCGGACCTCCCCGTGCGGGGAGTGGTCGGCTATTCTCGTGGCGTGAGGGACCTGGGCAGAGTCGCCCCCGGGTCCTTTTGTGTTTTCAGGACGCCACGTACGAATGGCCTCCCGGGACGGTGCCCCACCCGCACCGCCGTCGGCGAGGACCGGTCGGCCGGAGCCGCACAACGGTGTGCGGGAGCCCGGCCGGGCGGGAGTGCAGCGGGAGCAGACCGGAAGGTTCGCGGATGAGCAGGACTGAGACGGCGCGTCAGGGGTTGCGGGACCTCGGTCGCACGCCCCGGCCGGTGCTGCGCGCTCACGAACCGGTCGGATCTCACCCCTCGGACGTCCGCTCCCCCACCTTCACCGCAGCCGTCCACCGGCCCCCCGGCCGGCCGGCTGCGACCGCGACGACCCGGAAAGGGGACTACCGGGTATGAGTTCTCTCCTCCTCCTCACCAACGCGCTGCAGCCTTCCGCCGAGGTACTGCCGGCCCTCGGCCTGCTGCTGCACACCGTCAGAGTGGCCCCGGCCGAGGGCTCCGCCCTGGTCGACACCCCGAGCGCCGACGTCATCCTGGTGGACGGCCGGCGGGACCTGCCGCAGATCCGCAGCCTCTGCCAACTGCTCCGCTCCACCGGGATCGGCTCCCCGCTGATCCTGGTGGTCACCGAGGGCGGCCTGGCCGCCGTCACCGCCGAGTGGGGCATCGACGACGTCCTGCTGGACACCGCGGGCCCGGCCGAGGTCGAGGCCCGGCTGCGGCTGGCGATGGGCCGGCTCCAGGTGGTCTCCGACGACAGCCCGATGGAGATCCGCAACGGCGACCTCGTCGTCGACGAGGCCACCTACTCGGCCAAGCTCAAGGGGCGGGTGCTCGACCTGACCTTCAAGGAGTTCGAGCTGCTGAAGTACCTGGCCCAGCACCCGGGCCGGGTCTTCACCCGGGCCCAGCTGCTCCAGGAGGTCTGGGGCTACGACTACTTCGGCGGCACCCGGACGGTGGACGTGCACGTCCGGCGGCTGCGGGCGAAGCTCGGCGTCGAGAACGAGCAGCTGATCGGCACCGTCCGCAACGTCGGCTACCGCTTCGTCATCCCGGAGAAGCCGGACAAGGGCGAGCGGCCCGGCCTGGAGCAGCGCTCCCCGGCCGCCCGCGAGTACTGACGGGTCCATCCGGCATGACCGGCTTGTCCGACTACGCCCCGGCCTGTCCGGGGCGGGTCGGGCATCCCCCGCACCCCCTTGCGCGACCCGCGTAGACTCCCCCCGTGGCCAAGGTGACGCGTGACGATGTAGCCCGACTGGCTGGGACCTCGACCGCGGTCGTCAGCTACGTCATCAACAATGGGCCGCGCCCGGTCGCGCCCGCGACCAAGGAGAAAGTGCTCGCGGCGATCGACCAGCTCGGCTACCGGCCGAACAGCGTCGCCCAGGCGATGGCCTCCCGGCGGACCAACCTGGTCGGCATGGTCGTCCCCGACGCCCGGCAGCCGTTCTTCGCCGAGATGGCGCACGCGGTCGAACGAGCCGCCTCCGAGCGCGGCAAGCTGGTGCTGATCGGCAACTCCGACTACGTGGACGACCGCGAGGTGCACTACGTCCGCGCCTTCCTCGGCATGCGGGTCTCCGGTCTGATCCTGGTCAGCCAGGGTCCCTCGCAGCGGGCCGCCGAGGAGTTCGCCGCGATGGAGGGCGCCAAGGTGGTGCTGCTGCACCGCCGCCCCGAGGCGATCGACGACGTCGCGGTGGTCACCGACGACGTGGGCGGTGCCGAGACCGCCGTCCGCCACCTGCTCGAGGTGCACGGGCACCCGTACGTGGTCTGCTTCGGCGGCCCGGTCGAGCAGCCCGCCCCCGGCGACCCGGTGATCGACCACGTGGAGGGCTGGCAGCGCGCGATGGACGCGCACGGCCTCCCGGTCGAGCCCAACCTGGTGGACGCCCCGTTCCACCGCTACGGCGCCTACGAGGTCGCGGTGAAGCTGCTGCGCTCCCCGGAGCGTCCGCCCGCGATCTTCTGCTCCACCGACGACCAGGCGATCGGCGTGCTCCGGGCCGCCCGCGAGGTCGGCCTGCGGGTGCCGGAGGACCTGGCGGTGGCCGGCTTCGACGACATCCCCGAGGCCGCGCTGGCCGACCCGCCGCTGACCACCGTCGCCTCGGACCGGGACGCGATGGCCCGGGCCGCCGTCGACCTGGTGCTGGACGACTCGCTGATGGTCCCGGGTTCGGACACCGAGCGGGTCCGGAAGTTCCCGTCCCGGCTGGTCATCCGCCGTTCCTGCGGCTGCGGAGCCCCCACCGAGGCCTGACCAGGCTTTATGAGAAGTCAACGGGCTTCTCGGGTGGCTCTGACCGCGCTCTCATCCGGCTCTCATCAACCGGGCGGACGTTGGATGCATGAGCGACCAGCACCGCAACTCCGAAGACCAGGGTCCGTACGGCTACCCGGGCTGGACCCCGCCGCAGCCGGCTCTGCCGCCGACCGAGCCTCCGACCGCCCACGTGATCGAGGGCACCGTGCTCCCGCACGGCCCGTACGCCGAGGACTTCGCCGCTCCCCCGGCCCCGCCCGCACCCCCGGCGGGCCACGCCCGTAAGGGCTTCCTCAAGGGCCGGCTGGTCCTGGTCGCCGCCGTGGCCACGGTGGCCGCGCTGCTCGGCGGCGTCACCGGCGGGGTGATCGGCGCCGCCGACGGTTCCGGCGGCGGCAGCTCCAGCACCCTGGTCAGCCCGGTCTCCTCGAAGTCCGACGGCAGCGCCGACGTCACCGCGATCAACTCGGCGGTCTCGCCGAGCGTCGTCCAGATCACCGTGAAGTCCAGCTCGGGCACCGCGACCGGCACCGGCGTGGTGCTCACCGCCAACGGCCAGATCCTGACGAACTATCACGTCATCTCCGGCGCCGTCAGCGGCGGCGGCCAACTGACCGTCACCTTCAAGGACGGCTCCACCAAGAGCGCCACCGTGACCGGCACCGACGCCGCCCTGGACGTCGCCGTGATCACCGCCAGCGGCGCCAGCGGCCTGCCCACCGCCACCCTCGGCGACTCGGACGCCGTCCAGGTCGGCGACTCGGTGGTCGCCATCGGCAACCCCAAGGGCCTGACCGGCACCGTCACCTCCGGCATCATCAGCGCCAAGGACCGCCCGGTCACCGTCCAGGTCGACGAGTCCACCACCAGCGGCAACGGCGGCTTCGGCTTCCCCAACCTCCCCGGCCAGCGCAGCTCCGGCTCATCCGGCGGTGAGACCGCCAACTACAAGGCCCTGCAGACCGACGCCGCACTCAACCCCGGCAACTCCGGCGGCCCGCTGATCAACGCCGCCGGCCAGGTGATCGGCCTCAACTCCGCGATGTACTCCGCCAGCGGCTCCAGCTCCACTGCCGACTCCAGCACGGCGGGCAGCGTCGGGCTCGGCTTCGCCATCCCGATCAACGACATCAAGGACGTGCTGCCCAAGTTGCAGGCCGGCCAGCAGCTCTGAGAAGCACAATGACAAGACGACCGGCCTAGGAAAGGTCCCGCCCGATGACACCCCCCGCCGACGACCGCGCCCCTGCCGAGACCCCGGGCGGCACGGCCCGTCTCCTCGTGGTCGACGACGAGCCCGCCCTGCGGGACGCCCTGGAGAGCAGCCTCGCCTTCGAGGGCTACGAGGTCACCACCGCCACCGACGGCTTCGAGGCACTGGACGCCGTCGAACGCGACCACCCCGACCTGGTGCTGCTCGACATCATGATGCCCCGGATGGACGGCCTCACTGCCGTCCGCCGGATGCGGGCCCGGGGCGACACCGCCCCCGTCCTGATGCTCACCGCCCGCGACGCGGTCGGCGACCGGGTCACCGGCCTCGACGTCGGCGCCGACGACTACCTGGCCAAGCCCTTCGAACTCGACGAACTGCTGGCCCGGGTCCGGGCGTTGCTCCGCCGCAGCGCCCTCGCTTCGGAGGCCGCCGCCCGCGCGGCGGTCGAGGCCGAGGACACCGAGGTGCTGGCCTTCGGCGACCTGCGGATGAACACCGCCACCCGCGAGGTCACCCGCGAGGGCAAGCCGATCGAGCTGACCCGGACCGAGTTCATGCTGCTGGAGATGTTCCTCTCGCACCCGCGCCAGGTGCTGACCAGGGAGCAGATCCTCAAGGCCGTCTGGGGCTTCGACTTCGAGCCCTCCTCCAACTCGCTGGACGTCTACGTGATGTACCTGCGCCGCAAGACCGAGCAGGGCGGCATGCCCCGCCTGATCCAGACCGTCCGCGGCGTCGGCTACGCACTGCGGTCTGCGACCGGCACAGCGGCGTGAAGCGACTCACCGGCTGGTTCCACAGCCGCTCCCTCCGGAGCCGGCTCGCCATGCTCACCGCCGCCGCAGTGGCGGTCGCCATCGCGCTCTCGGCGCTGGCCTGCTGGTTCATCGTCAGGGACCGGCTGTACCAACAGGTCCGGGACAACCTGTCCGCAGCGAGAATTCCCAACTCACCGGGCGGGCCCAAGGTTTACTGCGGCTCAACTCCGGAAGACGCGCTCGCCGAGGCCGAGGCGGCAGCCACCCGATTCGGCGCTCTACCGTTCCCTGGCGGCAATCCGGACATCCAGCTGGTCGCCACCGACGGCAGCGTCTGCTTCCCAATCGATGCGGACCGGATCATCAAGACCTCTCCATCCGACTACACGGCCGACGGGACCAGCTATCGCGACGGCAGCTACTCCGACGGCACCTCCGCGATGGTGCGCCGCTCCAACGGCGTGGCGAAGATCAACGGCAAGCCGTACACCATGCTGGTCGCCGCCCCGATGACCACCGTGGACGAATCGCTCCAGCAGCTCGCGTTGATCCTGCTCGGTGTCGCCGCGCTCGGCGTGGTCGGCGCCGGAGTCACTGGGCGCTTGGTCGCGCGGTCCGCGCTCAAGCCGGTGGACCACCTCACGGACGTGGTCGAGCACATCGCCCGTACCGAGGAGGTCGGCTCCACCATCCCCGTGCACGGGGACGACGAGATCGCCCGGCTCTCCTCCTCCTTCAACTCGATGTCCACCGCGCTCGCCAACTCCCGTGACCGGCAGACCCGGCTGATCGCCGACGCCGGGCACGAGCTCCGTACGCCCCTCACCTCCCTCCGGACCAACGTCGACCTGCTGATCCGCTCCAACGACACCGGCCGCCCGCTGCCCGAAGCGACCCGCACCAAGCTGCTCGGCAACATGAAGGCGCAGATGCAGGAGCTCACCCTGCTGATCGGCGACCTGCTCCAGCTGTCCCGCCCGGACTCCCCCAGGGCCGAGCTGAACCCCACCGTGGTCGCCCTCCACGAGATCGCCGAACGGGCCGTCGAACGGGCCCGGCTGCGCGGCCCCGGCCTGCACTTCGACCTCGCCATCGACCCCTGGTACGTACACGGCGACGCCGCCGCGCTGGAACGCGCGGTGATCAACCTGCTGGACAACGCCGTGAAGTACTCCCCACCCGGCGGTACCGTCGAAGTCAGCCTGAACCAAGGCCGGTTGACGGTCCGTGACCACGGCCCGGGCATCCCGCAGGACGAGCTCCAGTACGTCTTCGACCGGTTCTGGCGCTCCCCGTCCTCCCGCCAGCTCCCCGGCTCCGGCCTGGGGCTCTCGATCGTCGCCCAGACCATCCGCGACTCCGGCGGCGAGGTCGCCCTCGGTGCACCCCCGGACGGCCCGGGCACCCTGGCCACCGTCCGCCTCCCGGGCCAGCCGGCCCGGCCCGAGTGAGCGGGCGGGCCGTCAGCCGGCGGCCCGCACCATCGCGAGCAGGCCGCCGAGGTCCTGCTCGAAGGTGAACTCCCGGACCAGGGTGGTCCATCGGCCCTGCTCCCGGCGCCAGACGAAGGTGTAGAGCACCGGCCCGCCCTCGTTCACCCGGCGCATCACGATCGTCCCCTGGCCGCCGTACTCGCTGGTGGTCAGGAAGGTGACGTCGTCGAGGGCCTCACCAACCACCTGCCCCTGGGCGCGCACCGCCCGGAACCGGGCCATGAACTGCTCCTTCACCAGGGTCACCACCTGCCCCGCCCCGTCGAAGCGGACGTTCTCGAACTCCGGGTCGTAGAGGGCGTCCAGTGCCTCCACGTCCATCGCGAGTCCGGCGTTCAGGTACTCCCACATCCGGTCCACCAGCGCCTGATCCATGGTCAACTCCCAGCCCCGGACGCCTCGGTACGGCCCGCCACCCCTCCAAGGTCGCAGCCGCCACCCACAGATCACCGGCATCTCACCCACACGAAAGGGGCACCCCCGCAGGGGTGCCCCTCTCACTGCGTCAGAGCGTCAGCGGACGTCAGTCGAGGTCCTCGCCGACACCGATGATCTTGATCCGGTCCTGCGCCGGGACCGCCAGCGGGGCGGTGGCGGAGGAGTTCGCGCCGAGGTAGGCCGCGAACAGGTCGAGGTCGGAGGCGCCGACCAGCTTGTCGGTGCCCGCCGCGAAGGTCGGGAAGCCGTCGCCGCCGCCGGCCAGGAACTCGTTGGCCGCGACCCGGTAGTTGGCCGTCAGGTTGATCGGGGCGCCGTTCAGCTTGACCGAGTCGGCCGGCACCCGGTCGGCGCCGGTCTTGTTGAGGTCCAGGGTGTAGGTCAGTCCCTTGGAGTTCTGCAGGATCTTCGGGGCAGCCGTGTTGAGGCCACTGACCTGCTCCTTGAGCAGCTGGACGACCTGAGCACCCGTCAGGGTCTTGACCTGCATCATGTTGGTGAACGGCTGGACGGTGAACGCCTCGCCGTAGGTCACCACACCGTCGCCCTCGGCGCCGCTGGCCTTGTAGACCAGGTCGGACCGGATGCCGCCCGGGTTCATGAAGGCGATCTGCGCGCCGCCCTTGTCGGCCGCCGCGAGCCCGGCCAGCTGGCCGTCGGCGATCACGTCACCGAGCGGCTTCTCGAAGGCGCTGGAGCCGCGGCCGTTGACGTCGGCGCCGATCCAGCCGAGCGAGCGGTTGGCGATCGGGGCCGCCAGCTTGCTGTACTGGCTGATCAGCGAGGTGATGTCCGGCGCCTTCTCGACGGTGCGGCGCACCACGTGGTTGGCGGCGGTGACCGACGGGCGGACGATGGCGCCGGTCCGCTTGTCGAGCTTGAGGTTGATCTCGGTGTACAGGCGGCCGAACGAGGCGGCACTGGTGACCGAGCGCGGCACACCCTGCGGGTCCGGGATGGCGCAGGCGTACGCGTTGTGGGTGTGACCGGTGACGATCGCGCCGATCGCCGGGTCCAGGCCCTTGGCGATGTCGACGATCGGGCCCGAGATGCCCTGGCCGGCCGCGCCGCAGTCGTAGTTGTACGTGGTGGAGGCGGGGTAGCCGCCCTCGTGGATCAGCGCCACGATCGAGTCCACGCCACGGTGCTTGAGCTCCGCGGCGTACTTGTTGATGGTCTCGATCTCGTCGCCGAACTTGAGGCCCTGGATGCCGGCGGCGGTGACGATGTTCGGCGTGCCCTCCAGGGTCGCGCCGATGAAGCCGACCTTGACGCCGTGGACGTTCTTCACCCAGTACGGCTTGAGGATCGGGCGGCCGGTCTTCTCGTTGGTGACGTTGGCGGCCAGGTACTGGAACTCCGCGCCGTCGAACTCGCGGCCTTCCTGGTAGCAGCCGTCGGTCGGGTGGCAGCCACCGTTCTGCAGCCGGAGCAGCTCCTTGGAGCCCTCGTCGAACTCGTGGTTGCCGACGCTGGTGACGTCCAGGCCGATCTTGTTGAGCGCCTCGACGGTGGGCTCGTCGTGGAACAGCGCGGAGACCAGCGGGCTGGCGCCGACCAGGTCGCCGGCCGCGACGGTGACCGTGTTGCGGTGGCCCTCGCGGGCCTGGCGCAGCGCGGTGGCCAGGTACTCCATGCCGCCGGCCGGGGTGTCCACCACCTTGCCGGTCGCCGGGTCTATCTCCTTGATGTTCCCGGAGGAGCCGGCCGGCGGCTCCAGGTTCCCGTGCAGGTCGTTGATCGCGAGGATCTGGAGGTCCTCGGTCTTCGGCTTGTGCCAGTCCCAGTCCCAGCCGTTTGCCTGGGCGGCACCCGGCGCGAGCAGTGTCCCGAAAAGACCGACAGCGGCGGCCGCGGCGTACGCGGGCCGACGGAAGCGGCCGAGCTGGCCGACATTGGGCATGAGGATTCCCCTGCACCGTTTGGGGCTCCGCTGTGGGGGGAGCCGAGGGTGGTGTGACCCGATGCAGCCTAGAGTCAACGCGCGTAGCTGTCAGGACCCTGAAGGTAACGAGAGCGTTTCCTGGAGACGAATCCGCCCCGGCGATCGAAGACTGATCACCCGTCACCTACGCGGCTCGGCCTCCAGGTGCCGCTCGGCCCGGTCCCGCTCCGCCACCGCGTCCTCGGTCATCGCGCGGTCGGTGTACACCAAGGGGCGCTCGGCCTCGGTGATGATGTGCTTGACCACTTGGACGTTGCCGTTCACGTCCCAGACCGCGATGCCGGGCGAGAGGGTCGGGATGATCTCCACCGCCCAGCGCGGCAGGCCCAGCACCCGGCCGGTGGCTCTCGCCTCGTCGGCCTTCTGCATGTAGATGGTCCGGGTGGAGGCCATCTTGAGGATCGCCGAGGCCTCCTTGGCCGCCGCCCCGTCCACCACGTCGGAGAGATGGTGGACCACCGCGACGAAGGACAGCCCGAGCCGGCGGCCGAACTTCAGCAGCCGCTGGAACAGCTGGGCCACGAACGGGCTGTTGATGATGTGCCAGGCCTCCTCGACCAGGAAGATCCGCTTCTTCCGGTCGGGACGGATCCAGGTGTGCTCCAACCAGACCCCGACGATCGCCATCAGGATCGGCATCGCGATCGAGTTCCGGTCGATGTGCGAGAGGTCGAAGACGATCAGCGGCGCGTCCAGGTCGATGCCGTCGGTGGTGGAGCCGTCGAACATGCCGCGCAGGTCGCCGTCGACCAGCCGGTCCAGCACCAGCGCGACGTCCAGACCCCAGGACTGGACGTCCTTCACCTCGACCCCGAGCGAGTCGGTCGAGCCCAGCTCGGGGCTGCGCAGGGTGGTGATGATGTCGTCCAGCACCGGCTGACGGTCCGTCACGGTGGCCAGCACATGCGCGTGCGCGGCCTTCAGCGCGAAGCCCGCCCGCTCCTCCAGGCCGCGCCCCATCGCCACCTCGATGATGGTGCGCAGCAGCGACAGCTGGCCGGTGGTGGTGATCGCCGGGTCGAGCGGGTTGAGCTTGACGCCGCCGTCCCGGGCGGCCATCGGGTCGAGCCGGATGGACTTTATCCCCAGCGCGTTGGCGATCAGGTTCCACTCGCCGACGCCGTCCTCGCCCTGCGCGTCCAGCACCACCACCTGGCGGTCCTTGAAGCGCAGTTGGCGCAGCACGTAGGTCTTCTCCAGCGCCGACTTGCCGTTGCCGGACTCGCCGAGCACCAGCCAGTGCGGGGCGGGCAGCTGCTGCCCGTACAGCTGGAACGGGTCGTAGACGTAACCCTTGCCGCTGTACACCTCGCGGCCGATGATCACCCCGGAGTCGCCCAACCCCGGGGCGGCGGTGGGCAGGTACACCGCCTGGGCCTGGCCGGTGGAGGTGCGCACGGGCAGCCGGGTGGTCTCCACCTTGCCGAACATCAGGCTGGTGAAAGCGTCGGTCAGGCTTCCGATGGCCATCAGTGGTCCTCCCGAGAGGGGTTCAGCGGCGGATGCCCGTGGCGAACGGGAGGGTGTTGACGAAGGCCCGGTGGTGCTCGCGGTCGCACCACTCCAGCTTGAGGTAGCTCTTGCCCGCCGAGGCGCGGATGGTGCGCTTGTCGCGGGCCAGCGCCTCGGGGCTGCGCGAGGAGACCGTGATGTACCCGACCAGGTTGACCCCGGCCGCGCCGGAGGCCAGGTCGTCGCCGCGCTGGTCCACCCGGCCGGTGTGCGCCAGGTCGCGCGGGTCCACCGTGCGGTTCATCTTGGCGGCCCGGCTGGCCTCCGCCTCGTCGTTGGTCTTCTCGGTCAGCATCCGCTCGATCGCGACGTCGGTCGGCTCCAGGTCCATCGTGACGGCGACGGTGCGGATCACGTCCGGGGTGTGCACCAGCAGCGGGGCCAGGAAGTTGACGCCGACCGGGGTGAGCGGCCACTCCTTGATCCAGGCGGTGGCGTGGCACCACGGCTCCCTGGTGGCCGACTCACGGGTCTTGGCCTGCAGGAACAGCTGGTGGGTGGCGTCGAGTTCGGCCGGCCAGGCGTTCCGCTGGCTCATCGCCTGGATGTGGTCGATCGGGTGGTCCGGGTCGTACATCGAGTGCAGCAGCGAGGACAGCCTGGCATGGCCGAGCGGCTGTCGGACCCGGATGTCGGCCTCGGCCAGCCGGGCGCAGATGTCGGTCAGCTCACGGGCCATCACCGCCGCCAGACCCTCGTCGTCCCTGGCCCGCCGGGCGCCGGAGGTCCGGCCCATCGCGTGCGCCTCGGCCGCCAGGTCCCGGGTGTAGTGCATACAGGCCACCAGGTAGGCCCGGTGCTGCTCGGAGGAGGTGGAGACCATCGACTGGAGCTGGTCGTAACTGTCCTGCAGCCAGTCGGGGGAGGACGGATTGCCCCGGCGCTCGACGTCCTTGGCGTGCGCGTCCGGGTCGGCCGGCAGCGTCCGGGCCAGGATCTGAAGCCGGGTCACGAAGCCGTCCCCGTTGGCGACATGCTTGAGCAGCGTGCCGAACCGGTCGACCAGCGTCTCCTGGTCCTCCGAGTCGCGCAGCCCGACGCCCGGGCCCTCGATCTCGATCGCGGCCGTCACGGTACGGCGCTCCAGGTGCATCAGCACCCCGACCTCGTCCGGACCGAACGGCGCGGAGAGCCAGCGCAGCCGCCCGACGCCCGGCGGCGGGCCGATCTCGATCTCCCGGCCGTCCAGCCGCGTCCCGGCGTCCACCACGTCGGACCGCCAGAGCCCGCGGCCGGCCCGCGCGGTGCGGCGGTAGGTGCGGTTGATCTCCACCCACTTGTAGAACGTCCGGCGCCGGTAGGGCACGTAGACGGCCATCACGGCGAGCAGCGGCAGACCGATCAGACCGGCGATCCGCAGCGGCAGGACGGGCATCGCCAGGCCCCACACCATGCCGAGGAAGGCGCCGAAGATGATCAGCACGATCTCCCCGGACTCCCGGTTGCGCCCGATCGGCGCGTTCGGGCGGGACTTGCCGATCAGATAGGTGCGGCGCTGGTGCACGTACGGCTGGGTGTAGGAACCTCCGCCGTACTGTTCGCTGCTCACTGGCCGGTCACGCTCCCTTCACTGGGTTGGTGGTCGGAGCGGGGGCCTGGGCCGGTGGAGCGGGAGCGCGGTTGCCGTGCGCGGCGATACCGGGGGCGACCGAACCGCCGCCCGCTCCGGTGGACGCGTTGGCGGTCTGCGGGCCGCCGCGCGAGCCGTGCGTGGAGATGCCCTGCTTGACCAGGTTGGCCGGGCCGTTGATCATCGCGGAGCCGGCCGAGACGGCGCTCGCCCTGGCGTTCCGGAGCTGCATCATCTCGTCGCCGAAACCGGGGACGAAGCGGTAGACGGAGGCGCTGGCGAAGATCGACAGGAACAGGATGGCCAGGCCGGAGAGCACCTTGGAGAAGTCGTCGGKGGSCCCSGCGCCCGGGGCCCCCSCCCCCGCCCCCCCCATCACCCCGGCCCAGCGCCGGACGTGCTTCCAGAGCTGCTTGTCCACCAGCCCGGCGTACACGGCGGTGCCGAGCAGCGCCCCGACGTAGAGCATCGCGGCCCGGATCAGCAGCTCGATCCAGAGCACCGCCGCGGCCAGCACCGCGACCAGCGAGATGATGATCAGGATCAGCGGCCCGCCGCCGATCGACCCCTTCTCCAGGGTGTCCGCGAAGCCGCCCAGATAGGTGCCGGTGTCGGACTTGGTGCCCGCCGAGATCGCGTCGGTCAGGCCGTCGGTGGCGGAGACCAGGGTGTAGAGGATCAGCGGGGTGAAGGCCGAGGCGATGACGGTCAGCCAGAGGAAGCCGATCGCCTCCGAGATGGCACCGGCCAGCGAGGCGCCACGGACCGCGCGCTTGGTCACCGCGAGCAGCCAGAGCACCAGGGTGATCACCGTGGAGGCCGCGAACACCACCGCGTACTGCTGGAGGAAGGCGGCGTTGGTGAAGTCCACCTGGGTGGTGCCGTCGATCGCGCCGGACAGCGCCCGCACCACGTACGCGGCGGCCTGGGCGCAGCCCTTGGCCAGTGAGCCGAGCGGGTCGGTGATACCGCCGCCGACGCCACTGACACCGCCGCTGGGGACCACCGCGGCGCCGGAGGGCGCGTTGCAGACGTTGCCCGCGCCCGGCAGCGGCACGTCGCACCTGGGTGTCGGCGAGGGCACCACCGGGTCGGCCCAGGCCTGCTGGGCGGCCAGCAGGGCCAGGACCGGGAGCGAACCGAGCAGCACGGCTGCCCGGCGGAGCCGGTGACCGTCAACGGGCATAGCGGAAGCCTCCGAAGTCCTGGACGGCGCCGGTGATCTCCTCGGCGGTGGCGGCCTGTTGGTCGCCGGGCAGCGGGGCCGGACCGGTGCGCCGGGCGAAGTCGGTCAACTTCCAGTCGGCTCCCGTCCAGCGCATCGTGACGGTGAGGGTGTACCAGTTCTCGGTGACCGGCAGCACCGAGGTGTTGCCCGCCAGCCCCAACAGGCCGGTGCACCAGACCTCGACCACGGTGGCCGTGTCGGCGGTGTTGCTGGTCCTGGTGCCGACCGGGATCGTCCGGCTGACGAAGGTCTGCCCCTTGGGGGCCTTGCCCTTCTCGTCCAGGCCGAGCCGGCCCAGCGTCTCCTTGCTGAACGCCGCGTCCAGCCGGGCGGTCAGGGCGGCCTGGCTGGTGCTGTCGGCGATGGTGGCCAGCACGGTGCGCCGTCCTTCGGCCCGCAGCATCTCCGCCGAGCCGAGCGCCACCGCGTAGTTGGCGGCGGCGGACTGCGCGCCCTGGTCGGTGTGCGGGTGGCCGACGCCGATGCCGTTCGAGGCGGTGGCGACCGGCAGTTGCCCCGACGGCGCGGTGGCGGCCACCGTCGGAGCGGCCACCTGATCGGCCGAGGCCGCGCCGGCCGGGTCCGGCTTGTCCCGGTTCGCGATGGAGATGGCCACCACCAGCAGGGTCACCACCAGCAGCACCGTCAACAGGGTGCGCAGTGGCCGGGGCTGACGGCCCGTCGACTGGTAGACGGACTGCTCGCCGACCGGCAGCCGCGTCCGAGTGTTCGGCTGGTCGTCGGACACCGGCACGGCGGCCCTCCTGGTACGGGGAGCCCGACGGGCGCCCAAGCGTGGACTGACTGTGCTGCGCGAACGGGGTGGGAAGCGCGACAGCCCGGTGGCCACGGCCGCCTGGCCGTGCCACCGGGGATAGGACTGTCTGATCGTCAGATGGCCATGCCGTACACAATGGTGAACAGAGTGCCGAGTGATCCGATGATGAACACGCCGGTCAGACCCGCGACGATCAGCCCCTTGCCCTGTTCGGCCCCGAAGGTGTCCCGCATCGCGGTCGCGCCGATCCGCTGCTTGGCCGCACCCCAGATGGCGATGCCCAGGCAGGACAGGATGGCGACCGCCATCACCACCTGGACCATCGTCCTGGCCTCGGCACCGAGGCTCGCGAACGGGCCCCAGTCCGGGGCGATGCCGCCGATGATGGTGTCGATGCCGGCCTTCTTGGGCTCCTCGGCCAGGAAGCCGATCCGGTCATTCAGCACGCTGCTCAGGTTCATTCCATCTCACCGCCCGATCAGGCAAATTCAAGGCCCCGGACCAGGGTTGCGCGAAGGGCCGGTACCCATTCTTGGCCAGATCTGATGCCGACTTGGCTGCTTCTCGCGGATTGGTCGTGGGGGATGGGACACGTACGCCAGGATGTCCACCGTACGAATGATACCGCTCACTCTTTGTATCTGCGATGATTGCGCTGAGCAATGCCTTCTCGGATACAGGAAACTGACGCCTCGTCGGGACGGTGCTGATGCTACTCGGGAAGGCCAAGGCCGCCGCAGCCGCCACCGGCGTGCTCGCCGTCGGCTTCGTCGGCGTGATCGTGCTCGGCACGTACGCCGCCAGCGGAGCCCCACAGGCACCCACCAACAACCTGAGCCTCTCCAGCCGTTCGGTCCCGGCCGTGTACCAGGCACCGATCGAACAGTGGGGCGCCCTCTGCCCGGAGATCTCGCCGCCGATGCTGGCCGCCCAGCTCTACCAGGAGAGCGGGTTCAAGCCGACCGCCAGGAGCGGCGTCGGTGCGCAGGGGATGGCCCAGTTCATGCCCGACACCTGGCGCACCTACGGCCGGGACGGCAACGGCGACGGCAAGGCCGACCCCTGGGACCCGATGGACGCCATCGCCTCCGCCGCCACCTTCGACTGCGCGCTCGCCAAGTACGTCGCCAAGGTCCCCGGCGACCTGCAGTCCAACATGCTGGCCGCCTACAACGCCGGGCCCGACGCGGTCACCAAGTACCAGGGCATCCCGCCGTACAAGGAGACCCAGGGCTACGTACGGAGCATCAAGTCGCTCACCCAGAGCTTCACCGCGCCCGTGGCCGGCAGCTCACTCGCGATGTCCGCCCAGGCCGCCGGTGCGATCTACTACGCCCAGCGGACCCTGGGCACCCCCTACCTCTGGGGTGGCAACGGCTGGGCCTCGCAGGACGGCCGGTTCGACTGCTCCGGCCTGACCGAGGCCGCGTTCGCCAGCGTCGGCATCGACCTCCCCCGGGTCGCCAACGACCAGTGGAACTCGGGGCCGCACCCCAGCCGGGACCAGCTCCGCCCGGGCGACCTGGTCTTCTTCGCCACCGACCAGAGCGACCCGCGCTCGATCGACCACGTCGGGATCTACGTCGGCGGCGGCTACATGATCAACGCCCCGCACACCAACGCGGTGATCCGCTACGACAGCATCGACCGGGCCAAGTACTTCGGCGCCACCCGGGTCACCCCCGATGGCGCGGGCGCCCTGCCGGCCAGGAACGCCGACGGCGAGATCGCGAGCGGCAGCCAGGGCACCGGGCGGGCCTGACCGCACTGGTCAGGGGTCTGTGGTTGCGGAGTGGACGGTCCGTCAATTTTTCGTAACACCGCTTCGACCCGGAACCCGATACCCCGGTTCTGACGTTGTGTCCGATGGCGAACAATCGGATTCCGACGGAGGTGTGGCGTGTCGACGCTGCTCGGCGACACGACCGGGCCCGACCTGGAGCTGCTGCGCGCGGTGAACGGTCTGGCCGACTCCGCGCCCGCCTGGGTCGACAGCACGGTCGCCTGGCTCGGCGAGTACGGCATCCTGCTCGGCCTGGCCCTGCTCGGGCTGGTCGCCTGGCTCCAGGCCCGCCGCCGCCCCGACGCCCCGGTCGCCATCGCCGGCCTGCTCTGGGCGCCGCTCGCGGTCGCCCTCTGCGAGCTCGCCAACCTGCCGATCTCCGCCCTGGTGAACCGGCCCCGGCCGTTCGTCGACCACCCCGACCTCGACGTCCTGGTGGCCGGCAAGGAGGGCACGCTCTCCTTCGTCAGCGACCACTCGGCAATGTCGATGGGCCTCGCGGTCGCCCTGTACCTGGTCAACCGCCGCCTCGGCCTGATCGCCGCCGGGCTCGCCCTGCTCCAGGGCTTCGCCCGGCTGTACGTCGGGGTGCACTACCCGACCGACGTGATCGGCGGCTACGCACTGGCGGCTGCGGTGGTGCTGCTGCTCGCCCCGATCGCGATGGCCGTCCTGGTCCCGCTCTGCCACTCCCTCACCCGGACCGCCCTGCGACCACTCCTGATCGCCCCTCAGCCCCGCCGCCGCGCCCGCCACCACGCAGAGCGCGACCTCGCCGCGTAGCCGCCAGGGGCCCGGGGAACGGCGGCGCCTACCTCGTGCAAGGTGATCCATGCACAGGTGGTCAGGCACTTTCGCAGTGACCCGAACGCTAGATCTCCTCGCAGTTCCCCGAGCCCCTGGTGGCTAATCGCCGGAGTCAGGTGCCGCCAGGTGTTCTGCGGCGTCCCTGCGGGAGCGGTCACGGGAGCGGCGGGCCGGGGCCGACCAGCCGCAGGTGCAGTGGGCGATGGCGAAGGAGCCGCGTTCGTCGATCGTCACGTGATGCTCGCGGGACACCCTGTCACGGTAGCCGCTCCTCCGACCGGCGCGAAATGAACATCGCGCGCCGGTCCGACCGTAACCCCCTGTCCCTCAACTCGTTTGCCACGCAAGAGCTCTGCCCATCCGGGGTGGCTGCTTGCCGGGTCCAGGCCCGAGGGGGTTGTCGCTGTCGTGAAGAAGTCCGCTCGTACCGCCGCTGCCGTGGCGGTACTCGCCGCCGCTCTTACCGCCTGTGGAGGCGGCTCGGGCCAGCCGGCCGGCGGTTCCGCCGACCAGTTGTCGGCCGATCCGCTGACCGCCGTCCGCAGCGCGGCCGACATCACCGGCCGCACCGGTTCCGCCCAGGCGGTCACCGAGCTGACCACCGAGTCCGGCGAGAAGAAGGCGGTGTTCAACGGCATCGGCGGCTACGACTACGTGAAGCGGATCGGGCGCCTGGAGATCACCGTCCCACCGGGTGCCGCGACCACCGGGAAGATCGTCGAGGTGGTGCTGCCCGGCACGGTCTACCTGCAGAACAGCGGGGCGAAGATCCCCGAGGGCAAGTGGGTGAAGCTGGACATCCGCCAGCTCCCGGACGGGAACCTGGTCAGCAGCGGCGCGACCGACCCGGCCAGTGCGGCCGGGGCGCTGCGCGGGGCGCAGCAGGCGGAGCTGGTCGGCACCGAGTCGGCCGGCGGGGTGGAGCTCAAGCACTACAAGGGGGTGCTCGACCTGGCCAAGGCCGCCGAGGCCACCGGCGGGCGCGGCGGGGACGGGCTGCGGATGGCCGCGGGGACGTTCACGGTGAAGGAGATCCCGTACGAGGTCTGGCTGGACGGGCAGGGGCGGCTGCGCAAGGTGGTGCAGACCTTCGGGTTCTCCGGCGTGGCCGGTTCGAAGCAGCCCAAGGACCAGGTGAAGGTGGTCTCGGTGCTGTCGCTGTCCGACTTCGGCAAGCCGGTACAGGCCGTGGAGCCCACGCCGGCCGAGATCTACTCCATGAAGCCGTCCGCCCCGCCGAGGTAACCGCCCGGATGGTGGGCAGAGATGGCCCGTCCGTGCCATGCGGTCGCATGCCCCGGCTCCCTACGCTGGAGTCCGGGGCGGCACGCCACCGGTCGGACGGGTCCATGGGGGTGGAACGGGTGATGGCGTCCTCGGGGCCCCGTGGCAGCGGTCACGACCAGACCGCCCTGGACGAGATCGAGCTGACCGGAGAGCTGATGATCGCCGCCTCCGGCAGCGAGGGCGAGCGGCTGGCCCCCGAGCGGATCGATGAGGTGCTGCTGGCGGGTGACGAGGCGTCGGACTGACCGGTGGTCAGGCCGGGCCGCCCGTCAGGTCCGCAGCAGGCGGGAGATGGCGGCGGCGGCCTCGGCCACCTTGGCGTCCAGCGCGTCCCCGCCCTCCTCGGCGGCGGCTGCCACGCAGTGCCGCAGGTGCTCCTCCAGCAGCGAGAGCGCGAAGGCCTGCAGGGCCTTGGTGTTGGCCGAGACCTGGGTCAGGATGTCGATGCAGTAGACGTCCTCGTCGACCATCCGCTGCAGGCCGCGCACCTGGCCCTCGATCCGGCGCAGCCGCTTGAGGTGCTCGGCCTTCTGCGGGCTGTACCCGTGCGGGCCCGGCCCGGTCTCCTGCTGGTGCTCGGCACCCTGTGTCCCGACGTTGGTCATCCCGTCCGCCTAAGTCTCGGTGCTCACCTGTCCGTAGGGCTCAAGTGTCCAACACCACGGGCCACCGGTCTGTTCCTCCGTCTGAGCGGCGCGACGGATCCCCCCGTGCAACAGGGGGGTAATCGGGCCGCTGTTCCGTCAGACTGATGGCTCACGTCCGCACGCCGGTGTGCGGACCCGACGGCACCGCTCTGCGCCGACAATCGGAACCGGATGCTCCGCTTCCTCGAACATCACCCCGTTTGCGCACTTCTGACGCCTTGCGCCTAGCATCGTTCAGTCCCTACCCCGCACATCGGAGATTTCCGTGCGTTTTAGCCTGACCCCGAAGGAGACGAGCTTCTACGACATGTTCGCCGCAGCCGCGGAGAACCTGGTCGTGGGATCGAAGCTCCTGCTGGAACTGCTGGGTTCAGACGTGTCGGCCCGCGCGGAGATCGTCGAGCGCATGCGCGCCGCCGAGCACGCCGGGGACGACACCACCCATGCGGTGTTCCACCAGCTCAACTCCTCCTTCATCACGCCCTTCGACCGCGAGGACATCTACAGCCTCGCCTCGTCGCTGGACGACATCATGGACTTCATGGAGGAGGCGGTCGACCTGGTCGTCCTCTACGACATCCAGACCCTGCCCAAGGGTGTCGAGCAGCAGATCGAGGTGCTCGCCCGGGCCGCCGAGCTGACCGCCGAGGCGATGCCGAAGCTGCGCACCATGACCAAGCTCACCGAGTACTGGATCGAGATCAACCGGCTGGAGAACCAGGCCGACCAGATCCACCGCAAGCTGCTCGCGCACCTGTTCAGCGGCCAGTACGAGGCGATCGAGGTGCTGAAGCTCAAGCAGGTCGTGGACGTCCTCGAAGAAGCTGCCGACGCGTTCGAGCACGTGGCCAACACGGTGGAGACCATCGCCGTCAAGGAGTCCTGACCAGCGTGGATACGGCAGCACTCATCGCCGTCCTCGGGGTGGCGTTCTTCTTCACGTACACCAACGGCTTCCACGACTCGGCGAACGCCATCGCCACCTCGGTCTCCACCCGGGCGCTCACCCCGCGCGCCGCGCTGGCGATGGCCGCGGTGATGAACCTGGCCGGCGCCTTCCTCGGCACCGGTGTCGCGAAGACCGTGTCCGAGGGCCTGATCGCCACCCCGACGGGCCGTCAGGGGATGGGCATCCTGTTCGCCGCGCTGGTCGGCGCGATCACCTGGAACCTGGTCACCTGGTACTTCGGGCTGCCCTCGTCCTCCTCGCACGCGCTGTTCGGCGGCATGGTGGGCGCGGCGCTGGCCGGTGGCACCGAGGTGATCTGGTCCGGCGTGGTGGACAAGATCATCATCCCGATGTTCCTGTCCCCGATCGTCGGCCTGGTGGCCGGCTTCCTGGTGATGCTGGCCATCCTGTGGATCTTCCGGAAGGCCAACCCGCACCGGGCCAAGCGCAACTTCCGGGTCGCGCAGACCGCTTCGGCCGCCGCGATGGCGCTGGCGCACGGTCTCCAGGACGCCCAGAAGACCATGGGCATCGTGGTGATGGCGCTCACCATCTCGGGCCACCAGAGCGGTGGCGACATCCCGGTCTGGGTGAAGATCTCCTGCGCCACGGCGCTCTCGCTGGGCACCTACGCGGGTGGCTGGCGGATCATGCGGACCCTCGGCCGCAAGATCATCGAGCTGGACCCGCCGCAGGGCTTCGCGGCCGAGACCACCGCCGCGACGATCATGTACATCACGTCGTTCGTCTTCAAGGCGCCGATCTCCACCACCCACGTGATCACCTCGGCGATCATGGGCGTGGGGGCCACCAAGCGGATCCGCGCGGTCCGTTGGGGCGTGGCCAAGAACATCGTGATGGGCTGGTTCATCACCATGCCGGCCGCCGCCGCGGTCGCCGCGCTGATGTACTGGCTGGTGTACCTCATCTTCAACTGACCGACCATCAGCACATGACGAAGGCCCGCCCCCACATCACGGGGGCGGGCCGCCCCCCCCCCCCCCCCCCCGCGGGTCTCAGCCGAACCGGCCCGAGATGTAGTCCTCGGTGGCCTGGACGGACGGGTTGGAGAAGATCCGCTGGGTGTCGTCGAGCTCGACGAGCTTGCCCGGCTGACCGACCCCGGCGAGGTTGAAGAAGGCGGTGCGGTCGGAGACCCGGGCCGCCTGCTGCATGTTGTGGGTCACGATCACGATGGTGAACTGCGACTTGAGCTCACCGATCAGGTCCTCGATGGCGAGGGTGGAGATCGGGTCCAGGGCCGAGCAGGGCTCGTCCATCAGCAGCACCTGCGGCTCGACCGCGATCGCGCGGGCGATGCAGAGCCGCTGCTGCTGACCACCCGACAGACCGGAGCCGGGCTTGTTCAGGCGGTCCTTGACCTCGTTCCAGAGGTTGGCGCCCTGGAGCGACTTCTCCACCACGCCGTCCAGCACGGACTTCTTCTTCACGCCGGCCAGCTTGAGCCCGGCCGCCACGTTGTCGTAGATCGACATGGTGGGGAAGGGGTTCGGGCGCTGGAAGACCATCCCGACGGTGCGGCGGACGGCGACCGGGTCGACCGCCGAGGCGTACAGGTTCTCGTCGTCGAGCAGCACCTTGCCCTCGACCCGGGCACCCGGGATCACCTCGTGCATCCGGTTGAGCGTCCGCAGGAAGGTGGACTTGCCGCAGCCGGACGGGCCGATGAAGGCCGTCACCGAGCGGGGCTCGACGGTCATCGAGATGTCCTCGATGGCCTTGGTGGTGCCGTAGTAGGCGGACAGTCCGCTGACGTCGATGCGCTTGGCCATGATCGTTCGTCTCTTTCGTCTTCTGCTGCGTCAGTCGGTCTGTCAGTGCCCGGACTTGGGCGAGCGCCAGCGGGCGATGCCACGAGCGACCAGGTTGAGCGCCATCACGAAGGCGATCAGCACCAGTGCGGCGCCCCAGGCCCGGGCGTACCCGAAGTCGTTGTTGGTCTGGTACTGCTGCCAGATGTACAGCGGCAACGACTGCTGCGGGCCCTCGAACGGGTTCTCGTTGATGATGTCGGACCCGAAGACCAGCATCATCACCGGCGCGGTCTCACCCGTGATGCGGGCCACGGCCAGCATCACACCGGTGGTGATTCCGCCGATCGCGGTCGGGAGGACGACCCGCAGGATGGTCTTCCACTTCGGCACGCCCAGGGCGTAGGAGGCTTCGCGCAACTCGTTCGGGACGAGCTTGAGCATCTCCTCGGTGGAGCGGACCACCACCGGCACCATCAGGATCGCCAGCGCGAGGCTGCCTGCGAAGCCCGAGTACTGGAAGCCGAAGAGCAGGATCCAGAGCGAGAGAATGAACAGACCGGCGACGATCGACGGGATACCCGTCATGACGTCGACGAAGAAGGTGACCGCCTTGGCGAGCCGGCCACGGCCGTACTCCACCAGGTAGACGGCGGTCAGCAGACCGATCGGGGCTGCCATCGCGGTGGCCAGCGCCACCTGCATCAGGGTGCCGATCAGCGCGTGGTAGACACCACCACCCGCCTCGGTCTGCAGCACGCCCTTCATGGAGTGGTTCAGGAAGCGGGCGTCGACCACGCTCGCGCCCTGCTGGATGGTGTAGAAGACCAGCGCGGCCAGCGGGATGACCGCCAGCACGAAGGCCAGCCAGACCACCGAGGTGGCGAGCCGGTCCTTGGCCTGCCGGCGGCCCTCGACCTTCGCCGAGAGCGCGTAGGTGAGCCCGACGAAGGCCAGTCCGGCCAGCAGACCCCACTGGATCTTGCTGTCGAGACTGCCGATCAGGCCGATCGCGACACCGATCACGACCGACAGCGCGGCGATCCCGGCCGGGGCCCAGCTCGGCAGCCGATTGGTCGTCAGACCCCGGCGCAGCTGCGGCGCGACGGCAACCGAGTCGGTAACGGTACTCATCAGTTGGCCCCCGAGTATTCCTTGCGGCGCGCGATGATCATCCGCGCGGCACCGTTCACCAGCAGGGTGATCACGAACAGGACGAGACCGGAGGCCATCAGCGCGTTCCGGCCGTTCTCGCCGGCCTCGCCGAAGCGGAGCGCGATGTTCTGCGCGAAGGTGCCGCCACCCGGGTCCATCAGGTGCAGCGAGAGCACCGGGCTGGAGGAGAGCACGGTGGCGACCGCGATGGTCTCACCGAGCGCCCGGCCGAGGCCGAGCATCGAGGCGGAGATCACGCCCGGGCGGCCGAACGGCAGCACCGCGGTGCGGATCATCTCCCAGCGGGTCGCCCCCAGGGCGAGCGCCGCCTCCTCGTGCATCCGCGGCGCCTGCTTGAAGACCTCGCGGGACACGGCGGTGATGATCGGAAGAATCATGATGGCCAGCACGATCCCGACGGTGAACAGGGATCGCGGGGCGGCCCCGGTCTTGGTCGAGTCGAAGATGTACGTCCAGCCGAGGTACTCGTCCATCCAGCTGGTCAGACCGCTCATGTGCGGGACCAGGAAGAGCGCGCCCCAGAGGCCGTAGACGATGCTGGGCACGGCCGCCAGCAGGTCCACCAGGTAGGCGAACGGCTGGGCGATCTTGCGCGGGGCGTAGTGCGAGATGAACAGCGCCACGCCGACGGCGACCGGCACCGCGATGACCATCGCGATGATCGAGCTGGCGATGGTGCCGAAGACCAGCACCGCGATGCCGAAGGTCGGCACCGGTGCGTCCGGCAGCCACTCGAAGGTGGTGAAGAAGTTGCCCTCGTTGTGCCCGAACGAGAGGAACGAACGGTACGTCAGGAACCCTGCGATGGCGGCCATGATGACCAGCAGCAGGATGCCCGAACCGCGGGAGAGGTTGAAGAAGATCTTGTCGCCACGCCGGCTGTCCGATCGGCCCCGGCGGGCCCTGCCGCCGGAGGCGACAGGGGGTGATGAAGTCATGGTCTCTACTCCGGTCTGGTGGTGCTGCCCCGCGGAGGGCGGCACCATGGCGGCGGTGCCCCGGACTTGGACCCTCCGGCAACTGGGGGGCGGAGGAAGGAGCGGCGTTGGAGTGCGTGCCTCGGCGGTGCCGAGGAGGAAGTCCATGCGGAGCATCGGCGCCCGACGAGAAGCCGTCGAGGCACGCACTCCGGCGTCGCGACGCCGCCCCCCAGTTGCCGGAGGGTCCTGTGGTGATGCCGGCCGGGCAGCCCCGCCCCCCTCTTCGAGGGCCGCCCGGCCGGTGGTTCAGTCAGATCAGGCCAGCGCGGTGACCGCGGTCTTGACCTTCTCGCTCAGCTCCTTGGGGAGCGGCACGTAGCCCTTGGTGCCGATGGCCTGCTGGCCGGCGTCGCTGACCGCGTAGGTCAGGAAGGACTTCAGGGTGTCGAGCGTCTCGGCCTTGTTGCCCTTGTCGCAGACGATCTCGTACGTGACCAGGACGAGGGGGTAGGAGCCCTCCTCCTTGGTCGCGTAGTCCAGGGTCAGCGCCAGGTCGCTGCCGGTGCCCGCGATCTTCGCCTTGGCGAAGGTGGCCGCGGCGTTGGCGGCGGTGGCCTCGACCGGCTTGCTGGCGCCGGTCGCGATCGCGGCCGACTTCAGGTTGTTGGTCTGGGCGAAGGAGAGCTCGGCGTAGCTGATCGAGTTCGGGACCTGCTTCACCTGGGCCGAGACACCGGCGCTCTGGGCCGCCGACTGGCCGCCCTTGCCCGCCCAGGTCTTGCTGGCCTTGTACGGCCACGCGCCACCGGAGGTCTTCTCCAGGTACTTGGTCAGGTTCTCCGTGGTGCCGGAGTCGTCCGAGCGGTGGACCGCCTGGATCTCGGCGTCGGGCAGCTTGGCGGTCGGGTTCAGCTTGGCGATCGCCGGGTCGTTCCACTTGACGATCTTCGAGTCGAAGATCCCCGCGATGGCCGGGCCGTCCAGGACGAGGTTGTCCACGCCGTCCACGTTGTAGATGACCGAGATCAGACCGGCGACCAGCGGCAGGTTGATGCCCTGACCGGTCTTGCAGACCTCCTTGGACGCGGTGACATCCGCCTCCTTGAGCGCCGAGTCGGAGCCCGCGAAGGCGACCTTGCCCTGGTTGAACTGCTGGACACCGGCGCCCGAACCGCCACCGGAGTAGGTGATCGTCGAACCGGCGCAGGCGTTGCCGAAGGCAACCTTCCAGGTGTCGATCGCGTTGCCCTGCGCGGTGGAACCGGCGCCGAGCAGCTGACCGGCCTTGCCACAGGCAATGGCCGCGGCCGACGGGGCGCCGGACGCCTTCGGGTCGGCGTTGTCGTCCGAGCCGCAGGCCGCGAGCGACAGCGAGCCAACGAGCGCCATGGCACCGATCGCGAGGGCCTTGGAGCGGCCGTTCCGCTGGAGCTTCACAGGGGTTCCCTTTCTGTGGCACCACCCGTCCTCGGCCTGCTCCCAGGAGCGGGAGGGCGGTACGGGTTCTGCTGTGGTCCGGGGTCCGTGCGGCCCTCCGGTGCTACCGAAGTTAAGCCGGGTAGGTGACGCGTCAGGCGGTCACAAGTGAACGAGGAGTGAACCTGTAGCGGACGGCGGGAAACACCGATCGGTAGTAACGGTTGCGTCACAGGCAGGGCGCGACGAGATCACTCGGCCCCTGACGCGCTATGACTCCTCGTCACCGAGCGCCCGCAACAAGGCGTCCACCAGCTCCCGATCCCGGTCGTGGGTCAGCCGGGCCTTCGCCTTCCGCGGCGACAGCCACTTCAGCCGGTCCACCTCCCGGTTGGGCGTGAACGAGCCGCCGGTCGGCACCGCAACCCAGTACCTGACCTCCTTGGCCCGCCCCTGGGCCAGATAGTGCTGGGTGGGCAGCTCCACACCCAGCACACAACTCAGCCCGGTCTCCTCCCTGACCTCCCGCAGCGCAGCCGCCCGCCAGCCCTCCCCCGGGTCCAGCTTCCCCTTCGGCAGCGACCAGTCGTCGTACTTCGGCCGGTGGATCAGCGCGATCCGCGGCTTCTTCCGGCCCACCCCGTTCTTCTTCGGCGGCCCGGGCACCCAGAGCACCGCCCCCGCCGCCAGAATGGTCTGCCCGTGCCGGGTCGGCCGCCCTCGCGTCCCCCGGACCGGTGCGGTCAGCAGCTTGCCCATGCGTGCCATCCGTGATGCTGGAGAGTCGGCCACTGATGGCCGAAGGCGTACCTCGCCGCCTCCACCTCCAGCCGCTGATCAGCATGCACCACACCGAGCACGTACGCCGTCGCCGGGGTGATCCGCGGCGTCCGCGCCGCCGTCGACACCGTCACCGCCGCGTCCGACGCCTCCTGGTGACGGTCCAGCACCTGGTCGATCCCGTCCAGCTCCGGCAGCCCCACCCCGCACACCTCCAGCGCGTACCGGGCCCGCTTCGCCAGAATCCGCACCCGGTGCCACGGCGCGTCGTCCGCCGCCACCACCGCGTCGGCGTCCACCGCCGTCCCCTGGGCCGGCACCGCCCCCAGCCGGTGCAGCCCCTCGCCCCCGTACGGTGCCCGGGCCGGCGGCAGCGTCTCCACCCCGGCCGCCAGCAGCCCGAGCGCCGTCGCCACCTGCGGCCGCAGCTCACCCACGCCCCCCGGCAGCACCGGCACCTCCCCGGCCAGCAGCGTCATCCGGTCGGCCAGCGCGTGCAGCCGGGCCGACCGCAGCTCCTGCAGCAGCGCCGTGTGCGCCCTGGTCCTGGCCAGCGTCAGCTGACGCTCCATCAAGGCCCGGGCCTTCGGCGCACCGGTGTGCCCGGCCAGCATCCCGGGCCGGCCCGGATCGGTCTCGCTCAGCGAGTCCAGCGCCGCCAGCAGCCGGGCCGACCGCCGGACGTAGCCCGGCTCCTGTGCCAGCAACCCCGACAGCCAGCGCAGCTCCGTCCTGGTCTCCTGCGCCCAGACCGGCTCGAAGACGGTCGAGAAGGTGTGCAGCGCACCGCCGATCCGCCGCACACAGCGCAGCAGTTCCCCCGTCCCTCCCGCCACACCCCCSCCSCCGCCGGGGGCGCCACCGGCGCTCGGCAGCGAACCGGTCCGGGATCCGGCCTCCCCCACCGCCAGCGGCAACGCCCGCAGGAAGGCCCCCGCCCGGGCGTTCAGGTACCCCGCCAGCACCTCCCCGGCCAGGGCCGGGTGGTCGGTGCGCTCCGTCGTCGTCGGCAGATCGGTCATGCTGATTCCTCGTCCCCCCGAGGGCTGTCCCCGCTGTGGTGGCGATGCCCCGGGGATGGTGACTGTCTCTCAGCTCCTGCTACGGCAGCTTGCGCCGACGCTGCCTGGAGTCGATCAGCAGGTCCTGAACGTGCCGCAGCCGCCGCCCTTCGGCGTCCTGCGAGTGTCTGGTCCACCGGCCGTCCGAGCCCAGGTGCCAGGACTCGGTCTCGTCCGACATCCCGAGGTCGATCAGCCCCGACAGCTCCGCACGGGCCGCCGGGTCGGTCACCTTCACCAGCGCCTCGATCCGGCGGTCCAGGTTCCGGTGCATCATGTCCGCGCTGCCGAACCACACCTCGGGCTCGCCACCGTTGCCGAACACGAAGATCCGGGAGTGCTCCAGGAACCGGCCCAGGATGCTGCGCACCCGGACGTTGTCGCTCAGCCCGGCCACGCCGGGGCGGACCGCGCAGATCCCGCGCACCCAGACGTCCACCGGCACGCCGGCCTGCGACGCCCGGTACAGCGCGTCGATCACGGACTCGTCCACGATCGAGTTGACCTTCATCTTCACGAACGCCGGGCGCCCCGCCCGGTGGTGCGCGATCTCCTGCTGGATCCGCGCCACCAGCCCGTCCCGCAGCCCGCGCGGCGCGGTCAGCAGCCGGCGGTAGGACTCCCGGCGGGAGTAGCCGGAGAGCCGGTTGAACAGGTCCGACAGGTCCGCACCGACCTGCGGGTCCGCCGTCAGCAGCCCCAGGTCCTCGTACAGCCTGGCGGTCTTCGGGTGGTAGTTGCCCGTCCCCACATGGGCGTAACGCCGCAGCGTGTCGCCCTCCTGACGGACCACCAGCGAGAGCTTGCAGTGCGTCTTCAGCCCGACCAGGCCGTACACCACATGGCAGCCCGCCTCCTCCAGCTTGCGGGCCCACTTGATGTTGGCCTGCTCGTCGAAGCGCGCCTTGATCTCGACCAGCACCAGCACCTGCTTGCCGGACTCGGCCGCGTCGATCAACGCGTCCACGATCGGCGAGTCACCCGAGGTGCGGTACAGCGTCTGCTTGATCGCCAGCACGTTCGGGTCGTTGGCGGCCTGCTCCAGGAACGCCAGCACCGAGGTCGAGAAGCTGTCGTACGGGTGGTGCAGCAGCACGTCCCGCTCGCGCATCGCGGCGAAGATGTCCGGCTGCGAGGCCGACTCCACCTCGATCAGACCCCGGGCCGTCCCCGCCACGAACTTCGGGTACCGCAGCTCGGGCCGGTCCAGGTCGGCGATGCCGAACAGGCCGGTCAGATCCAGCGGGCCCGGCAGCGGGAAGACCTCGGCATCGGTGATGTTCAGCTCCCGCACCAGCAGGTCGAGGATGTAGGGGTCGATCGACTCCTCCACCTCCAACCGCACCGGCGGGCCGAACCGACGCCGCATCAGCTCCTTCTCCAGCGCCTTGAGGATGTTCTCGGTGTCGTCCTCCTCGACCTCGAGGTCCTCGTTCCTGGTCACCCGGAACGCGTGGTGGTCCAACACCTCCATCCCCGGGAAGAGCTCCTCCAGGTGCGCCCCCATCACGTCCTCCAGCGGGACGTACCGCTGCCCGCCCGCCTCCAGGAAACGCGACAGCGACTGCGGGACCTTCACCCGGGCGAAGTGCTTGTGCCCGGAGACCGGGTTGCGCACCACCACGGCCAGGTTCAGGCTCAGCCCCGATATGTACGGGAACGGGTGTGCCGGGTCGACCGCCAGCGGGGTCAGCACCGGGAAGATCTTCTGCCGGAACAGCGTGTGCAGCCTGGCCTGCTCCTTCTCCGCCAGCTCGGCCCAGCGGACCAGCTCGATGCCCTCCGCCGCCAGATCCGTCAGCACCTCGTGCTGGAAGGTCGCGGCATGACGGGCCATCAACTCGCGGGAGCGGGTCCAGATCTGGTCCAGCACCTCGCGCGGCTGCAGCCCGGAGGCCGACCGCTGGGCCACCCCCGTCGCGATCCGGCGCTTCAGCCCGGCCACCCGGACCATGAAGAACTCGTCCAGGTTGCTGGCGAAGATGGCCAGGAACTTGGCCCGCTCCAGCAACGGGATCTGCGGGTCCTCGGCCAGCTCCAGCACTCGCTCGTTGAACGCCAGCCAACTGCGCTCACGGTCCAGGAACCGACCCTGCGGCAGCTCCTCCAGCTCCTGGCCGTCGACCTCCAGGTCGACCTCGGTCAGCGCCAGCGACGGCGGCAGGGCGGCAGGTCCTGGGGTCTTCGGGACGGAGGCGGGACGGGGGATGCTCATGTGCTCCAGCTCCTCCAGCAGGACGTTCTCCGGGTACCCGGCGGCAGGCGCCAGATCCCAACCGCCCGGGGCGGTCGGCGACCGGTCGGCCGAGGTGTCTCCGGCCGACCGGGGGCGTGGCACTGCTGACGTCATCCTGTGATCTTTGCGGCGTTAACTTAATCCACGGTAAACACCGCATGGCCAGGAGGAAAGCTGAGGCGGTCACCCCGTGTCCGGGGTCCGGTCACCGGTCAGCTCATCGCCGGACCGCAGTGTCGACGCGGTACATCAGGTCCACCTCGTACACGGTGAACCCCAGTCTTTCGTATACCCGCACCGCGGCCGGATTGTCAGCGTCCACATAGAGCAGTACGGCCGGGACCTTCCGGTCCTCCGCCAGATGCCGCAGGCCCGTCGCGGTCAGCGCCCGGCCAAGACCGCTGCCCTGCTCCGCCGGATCCACCGCCACCACGTAAACCTCGCCCAGACCGTCCGGGTGCACCTTGGTCCAGTGGAAGCCGACCAGGTCCGCTCCCCTGAAGGCCAGGAACAGCCCCTCCGGGTCGAACCACGGCTCGGCCAGCCGCTCGGCCAGGTCCTGCTCCGTCCAGCCGCCCTGCTCGGGGTGGTGGGCGAAGGCCAGCGCATTCAGCCGCAGCCAGACCGCGTCGTCCTGCCCCGGACGGAAGCTCCGGACCGTCACTCCCTCGGGCAGCACCGGCTCGGCCGGCACCGGCTCGGCCGGCCTGCGCATCTGCCGCAGCTCCCGGACCAGCTCCGCCCCGTACTCCGCCGCCAGCTGCGCCGCACCCGGGTGGCCGCCGTGCGCCCAGAAGTCCACGGTGCCCGCGTCCGCCTCCGCCAGCGTCGCGTCCAGCAGCTGCCGCCCGAGACCGAGCCGCCGGTGGTCCGGATGAACGGTCAGCTCCACCGTGGTCCGCCCCTCCCCCGCCTCCAGCTGCGCGTACCCCGCCGGCACCCCCTCCTGGCGCTGCACCAGATGGGTCACCCCGGGCCGGGCACTGTCCACCCGCAGCCGCAGCCGCCCCGCCTCGGACACCGCCTCCCGCCCGTCCACCGCACTCGCCGCCGCGAGCACCGCCCTGGCCGCCGCAAGATCGTCCGCGCCAAGGGTCTCGGTGCTCCGGATTCCGTCCTGACTCGGGTTCGTCGTCTCCATGCCGCCGACCATACGCGGCGGCACGGGCCGAAACCCGATGGTCTGCCGGGTCCGTCCGGTGATTGGCTGTCAGCTCCCGCCCTCCCCGGGCCCGACCCCGGCCCGACGGTTCGAAAGGAAGGCCCGACATGACAGCGGAGCTGCGACGACGACAGCGGGTGGCCGCGTACGGAGTGGCCGTCCAGGACGGCCGGGTGCTGCTGGCCCGCTGGGTCGGGCGCGACGGCACCCGGGCCTGGACCGTCCCCGGCGGCGGCATCGACCACGGCGAGGACCCGTACGAAGCGGTGATCCGGGAGGTCCTGGAGGAGACCGGCTACCAGGTCGAGCCCGAGCGACTGCTCGGCATCCACTCGCAGCACCTGCTCGACCCGCCCTTCGCCCGGAAGGGCTCGCCGAAGGACTTCCACGGCCTGCGGATCGTCTACGGCGTCCGGGTGGTGGGCGGCAGCCTGCAGAACGAGGTCGAGGGTTCGACCGACCTGGCGGCCTGGATTCCCCTGGACGAGGTGGCCGACCTGCCACGGGTCTCGCTCGTCGACATCGCACTGGAGCTGCACCGGTCGCGGCCGGAGGTCGGTCGGGTCCCGTAGCCGACGAGGTCCGGCGGGGGTGGCCATCCGGCGGTATCTGCCAGGGCGAACACCCTCCGTCCAGGTGAAGTGCGACGTCCAGGGCGTTACTTGTGACTTCCGACATCGAGACGTACACGAAGATCTTGACCACAGCGTCGGTCGGGCCCATGGCTTGACGATCCTCTACCGCTGCTCGTGGCTCAGCGCCAACCAGACGTTCGTCGTCGACCGGAGCTACATCAAGGTGAAGAACACCCTCTGAGTTCCAACCTGGTCCGGAAATGCAGAAAGCCCCGCCGGTTACCCGGCGGGGCTTTCTGACTAAAGATTGTTCGGCGGCGTCCTACTCTCCCACAGGGTCCCCCCTGCAGTACCATCGGCGCTATGAGGCTTAGCTTCCGGGTTCGGAATGTAACC
>NZ_JBFUMY010000019.1:0-51706 GCF_054049135.1 Kitasatospora sp. P5_F3
GACCCCATCTGGGTCACCGCCGGCGACCCCATCTGGGTCACCGCCGGCCGCCTGTTCAGTCGATCGCCAGGGTGAGCCAGACCGTCTTCCCGGTGGCGGTCGGGCGGGCTCCCCAGCCGCAGGCGAGTGACTCCACCAGGGACAGGCCCCGGCCGTCCTCGCTGGCACTGTCGGCCGGGCGGGGGACCGGCAGCGACGGGCTGGCGTCCGAGACCTCCATCGTCAGCTCCCGGGCCGTGCGGTGCAGGCGCAGCCCGATCGGTCCCTGGGCGTGTCTGACGGCGTTGGCGATCAGCTCGGAGGCGAGCAGGCAGACGGTGTCCTCGGGCTGGGGGCAGTCCCAGTCCTGGAGGGTGGCCCGCAGGAAACGGCGGCCCAGGGAGGCCGAGGAGGGCAGCGCGGGCAGTTCGACGGCAGCGGTCGCCAGCGGTGCGGCAGGCAACTGGGCGAGCAGCAGTGTCACGTCGTCCGAATAGCGGTCCGTCCCCGGCAGCATCGCCCGGAGCACCCGGTCGGCGACCACCTCCAGGTCGGGCGTCCGGATGAAAGCCCGCTCCAACTCGGCCGCCAGTGAAGCGATCTGGACATCCAGATCGCTCTCGGGGGTCTCCACCAGACCGTCCGTGTACAGGACCAGGGTGGAGCCGGGCGGGACGGTCAGTGTCGCCTGCTGGTGCGGGACGTCGCCCACCCCGAGCGGGACGCTGACCGGCGCGAGGAGTTCGCGCACCGTGTTGTCCGGCGAGACCAGCAGGGCCGGCAGGTGGCCGGCCGAGCAGATCGACACCTCGCCGACGTGCGGGTCGATCACCAGGTAGCAGCAGGTGACCAGTTGGTCCGGCAGATCGGCGACCACCGAGTCCAGCGCCTGCATCAGCTGTCGCGGCGGCATCCCGGTCTTTGCCAACGCGTGGGCAGCAGAGCGCAGTTGTCCCATCACGGCGGCGGCCTCCAGCCCCCGGCCCATGACATCCCCGACGATGACGCCGATCCGCCCGGCGCCGAGCGGCACCAGGTCGAACCAGTCGCCGCCGACCCCCGCCCCCTCGGTCGAGGCCAGGTACCGGCTCGCGGTACGCATCCCGGGGATGTCCGGCGGCGAACCCATCAGACTGCGCTGCAGAGTGAGCGCGATGTGTCGCTGCTGCTGGTAGAGCCGGGTCAGCTCCAGCTCGGCCCGCTTGCGGTCGGCGACGTCGCGGACGATCGCGGACGCTCCGCAGATCGCGCCGTACTGGTCCCGGGTCGGCCACAGGGTGACGTCCACGTCCAGCAGCTGTCCGGCAGCCGCCACCCGGAGCGACTCGTGGTTCTCCACCCGCTCGCCTCGGGCGAGCCGTTCCAGCAGTGCGGTCACCTCGTCCTTGCGGTCGGGCGGGGCGAGCGTCCCGATGTGGCGCCCGAGCGCCTCCTCCGGGCCGTAGCCGTACAGGCGGTGGGCCGCGGCGTTCCAGTACGTGATCCGGCCGTCGAGGGTGTGGGTGATGATCGCGTCCTGCGAGGACTCGACCAACGCCGCCAGTTCGCTGATCCTGACCTCGGCCGCCTTGCGGTCGCTGACGTCCCGGATGGCAGCCGAGACCAGCAGGCCCTCGGCGGTCTCCAGCGGGCTGAGGCTGATCTCGACCGGGAACTCGGTGCCGTCCCGGCGCAGCCCGTACAGGTCGAGCCCGGAACCCATCGGCCGGGTGCGCCGGGTGACGGTGTATCCGCTGCGGTGCTGCGGGTGGTGAGCGCGGAAGCGTTCGGGCAGCAGAGCCTCCACCGGCCTGCCGAGCAGCTCCTCCCTGCGGTACCCGAACAGCGCCTCGGTCTGCGCGTTGACGAGCCTGATCACCCCGCCGTCGTCCACGATCACCATCGCGTCCGGCGCGGACTCCAGCAGGCCCCTGAACCGCTGCTCGGCGGCGCGCAGTTCGTCCATGTCCCGGTCGGAGGCGCTCTGGTGAGGGACCGCCGCCGCGTCCGCACCACCTCGATCCATGGAACCGTCGGAATGGTGATGATGAGGGGTGACCATGGCATATGACCGTACTGACGGGGTGGGACGGGGGGTGAGGATCCGGGAATTCTTGCAAAGTAGAACGAAATCGCCTGTCTCTGACCATTTCTGATCGTGCGAATGCCGGACCGTGCAAAGGCCGGGCCCGGCGCCGGTCGGTCTCAGTCGTGCGGGACCACGGCGACCGGGCTGTGGGCGTGATGCAGGACGATATGAGCCACCGTTCCCAGGCGGGGCGCTGCCATCGGGTTTCCGGGCGCACGCCGCCCCAGCACGACCAGGGAGGCCCCGCGTGAGGCCGCCCGTAGCGCGTCGGCCGCGCTGCCGCCGACCACCTCCGGACGGGTCGGAACGCCGGGGAACTTCTCCCGCCAGCGGGCCAGCGCATCCTGCAGGTGCACCAGCCGAGCTTCCGTCAGCGACTCCCTGATCGCCTGCTGCCCCAGCGGAGCCTCCGTCAGATACGGGCCGGCGGGGGCGGTCCAGGCCTCCACCACCCGCAGGGCGACTCCGCGCCGGGCCGCCTGGCCGAAGGCGAAGGCCAGCACCGCGTCGCAGGGCCGGTCACCCTGTATGCCGACCACCACCTCGCCCCGGCCGTCGGCCGCAGCATCGGCCTCGTCGCGCACCAGGACGACGGGGCACCGGGCGTGGGCCGCCGTACGGAGCCCGACCGAGCCGACCAGACGACCGACCACGCTGCCGAGCCCCCGGGAGCCGAGCACCAGCAGGCCGGCCCGCTCGCCGGCTGCCGCCAGGGCGTACGACGGGGTGCCGTTGATCTGCTCGCAGGTGATCCGCACGTCCGGCAGCGCGGCGGCGATCCGGTTCCGGATCTCGGCCACGGGTTCCGGCAGCCGGTTCACCGGGCCGTCCTCCTCCGGAAGCGCGCCCCCTGCCGTTGCCGCGACGTGGATCATCCGCAGGTCGCGTCCACTTCGACGGGCCTCCTCCGCGGCCCAGCGGGCGGCGGCCTCGCTCTGTGCCGATCCGTCAAGTCCGACCACTACGACGTGCTGCATGGCTGTGACCTCCACTGTTCCGACCGGCCGTAGCGCGGATTCGCTCGGCCGGGGTGCTTGGACACGGACACTCTGCCGCCGCCACCGCGACCCGGCCCAGGGGCCGATCAGCCCCCAGGTGGCCCGAAGGTCCCGGCCTCCGCCTCAGCTGCCGGGCGCCACGGCGACCAGGCAGGCGACAGGTCTGACGGATCATCAGGTCTCGTGGGCGAACGGGACTCCTGACGAGCCCCGGGTACGCGACCCGGGACCACCGGCCTTCCGGGCGGTCCCGTCAGTCCCTGTGCTCGCCCACGCGCTGTTGGAAGGGTGTGCAGGGGGCGGCGTCGGACCGCCACCTCGAAGGAGAGACGGACATGGCCAGCACACGCCGCCCCACCGCCCGACTGTGGCTCCGTCACCTGCGCCGGGCTCTCGGCCTCGAGCGGAACGCGTTGAGCCGACCGCTGGACCGGGCCCGTAGCCGTGCGCTGCTGCTCGGCGCGCTCGGCCTCACCCTCGCCGCCCTCGCAGGCACCGTCACCGCCCTGGTCACGCTGGGCTCCGACCAGCACCAAGCCAAGGCGGCGGCGTTCGGCCGGCACCACATCGACGCGACGGTCCGCACCCCGGCGCAGCGGACCGGCTCCGGCGCCGCGTTCAGCCGGACCGCCTACCAGGCCGAGGCCGCCTGGACCTACCCGGCCGGCCAGGACCACACCGGCACGATCGTCCTCACCCGGCCTGCCGCGCCGGGCGCCACCGCCCGCATCTGGGTCAGCGACACCGGCCTGCTCTCCAGTGCACCTCCCAGCAGCACCGACATCGCCGTCGGCGCAGCCGGCCTTGGCCTGTTCACACTCGGCGGCCTGTCCGTCCTGATCGCCGCCGGCGTCGGCCTCCGGCTGCGCTCCCTGGCCTGCGTGGCAGCGGGGGAGTGGCAGGAGGCCTGGGCCCGCCTGGAGCCGACCTGGACCGGCCGCTCCTCGGACCTGCCGGGCGCCCCCGACAGCAGGCTCGGCTGACCCACCGTCAGCGGAGAGCACGTGCCGTCCCGATCCCGACCATCCCGCAGGAAGACGAGACACCTCATGGCTCCGTTGCTCACCGTCCGCACCACCGAGGACCTGCTCGTCGCCGCGGCGGCTGCGGCCCCGTCCATCCACAACTCCCAACCCTGGCGCTTCGGTTCTACCCAGGAGGCCGGCGTACTCGCGGTCCACGCGGCGCCGGAGCGGGCCCTGCCGCTCACCGATCCCGACACCAGAGCGCTGCACATCTCGGTCGGAGCCGCGCTGTGCAATCTCAAGGCGGCCGCGATCCACCTGGACCGGGAGCCCGTGATCAGGCTGCTGCCCCACCCGGACGAGCCCGACCTGCTGGCCACGGTGCGGCTCGCCGGGCGACCACGCGCGGGCCTGCTGCGACGACCCGACCTCCACCAGGCGATCTGGCGACGTCGCAGCAGCCGGCTGCCGTTCTCCCTGGTCCCGGTGCCCGAGGCCGTTCTCAACGAACTCACCGAGGCCGCCCGGCTGGAGGGCGCCGAACTCCACCGCCCGGGCCCGGCCGAGCGCGCCCGCCTGCTCGGCCTCACCGCCGTGGCCGAGTCCCGCAACGTCCTCGATCCCGGCCGCCGGGCCGAGAGCCTGGCCTGGACCGCAGGATCCGGCGACACCCACGGCCTCCCCGCCTACGCGTTCGGCCCGCAGGATGTCACCGGTCGGCTGCCGATGCGGTCCTTCGGCGGCCAGGACCAGCCGCCCCGGGACCGGGCCGCGTTCGAGTCCGACCCCCAGCTCCTGCTGCTGACCACTCGTCACGACCGGCGCGCGGACTGGCTTCGCGCCGGCCAAGCGCTGCAGCACGTGCTTCTGCTGCTCACCCTCCACGGTCTGCGGGCCTCGATGCTGCACCAGGCTCTGGAGTGGCCCGACCTCCGGGCCCGGACGACCACCACCGACGCCGGCCGTTGCGCACCCCAGATGCTGCTGCGCATCGGGTACGGCCCGGCGGGCTTCCCCACGCCCCGCTCCCGGACCACCGCTCCGCTCGGCCGGCCCGGCACGGGTCCGGACGGCGATTAGGGCCGTCCGGCCCTACCGACCGCCGTCACTGCTCCGTCAGACTCCCCCTCAGACTTCCTCCGACCCGACCTTCCGGCGGGTCCCCGAGTACGGAGACGTGATGGCGGACAACGGGGCGGCACCGGCGGGCACTTGCGTGAAGGTGTTCCTGCTCGACGATCACGAGGTCGTCCGCCGGGGGGTGCACGACCTGCTGGACGCCGAGCCCGACCTGGTGGTGGTCGGCGAGGCGGCGACCGCCGGGCAGGCGATCGCCAGGGTCCCCGCGCTGCGGCCGGACGTCGCCGTGCTGGACATGCGGCTGCCCGACGGCGACGGTGTGACGGTCTGTCGGGAGCTGCGTTCGCGGATGCCCGACCTGGCCTGCCTGATGCTGACCTCCTTCGACGACGAGGAGGCCCTGCTCGACTCGATCATGGCGGGCGCTGCCGGGTACGTCCTCAAGCAGATCAGCGGCACCGACCTGGTGTCCGCCGTCCGCACGGTCGCCTCCGGGCAGTCCATGCTCGACCCCGGGGCCGCCACCCGGCTGATGGCGCGGATGCGCGGCGACGCCAACCCGCAGGCCCCCGCGTTCCCGGAACTCACCGGCCGGGAGCGCGAGATCCTCGCCCTGATCGGCGAGGGCCTGACCAACCGTCAGATCGGGGAGCGGCTCTACCTCGCGGAGAAGACCGTCAAGAACCACATCTCCCGCCTGCTCGCCAAGCTCGGGGTGGAACGCCGCGTGCAGGCAGCTGTGATCGCCACCCAGGCCCGCGCGGCCGGTCACCAGCCGGCCGGCCGTACCCGCTCCTGAGCCCGCCGATGCCCCGTGCACGCGACCGATCCGCCCCAGGGCCGTCCGGCGGACTCCGAGGACCATCGGCCCCTCACCCGGAAGCCCTTCCCCGGCGAACATCGACGACATGAAACCTGATCAGATCCCCTCGGTCGATCCCGCGCCGCTCGACGAACCGCAGTGCCTGCGCCTGCTGGCCACGGCATCGGTCGGCCGCGTCGTCTACACGGTCGGCGCGCTGCCCGCGGTGCTGCCGACCCGCTTCCGCCTCGACAGCGGCGGCGTACGGCTGCGCGCCGCCGCCGGGTCCGGTCTGGTCCGCGCCGTGTCCGGCTGCCTGGTGGCCTTCGAAGCGGGCGAGGTCCGCTCGTCGGACGGCGGCGGTTGGACCGTCACCGTCCTCGGCCGGGCGGAAGTCACCGAGGACCAGGCCCGGCAGGATCCCGACCCGGCCGGCCAGGTCACCGTCCTGATCCACGCGGAACTGGTGACCGGCCGCCTGCTGCCGCCCTCGCGAACCTGCCCGACGTGAGCGCGGGCCGACGTGAGCACGGCCCGGCGTGAGCGCGGGCCGGCCTGCGCAGCACCGGTGCCCGGTGCTCAACTGCCGAGCGGCGCCGACCAGACCAGCCGCGCCCCGCCGCCCGGCGGGGCGGTGAGCTCCAGCGCGCCACCCAGGCCTTCGGCCCGTTCGGCGAGATTGCGCAGACCGCTGCGTCGGCCCTGCTCGGGGATGCCCACTCCGTTGTCCTGCACGGTCAGCACCACCTGTGTCCCCGTGGCCTGCAGGACCACCTCGACCCGCCCGGCGTGCGCGTGCCGCACGGTGTTGCTCAGGGCCTCGCCCAGGACCGCCACCACATGGTCGGCCACCGCTGCGGACACGTCGGTGTCCAACAGGCCCTCCATGCTCAGCCTCGGCGCGAAACCCAGCGCCGTCTGCGCCTCCTCGACCACCTTGACCGTCCGGGCCCGCAGGCCGTACCCCGACCGCTCCTCGCGGACCCGGAGCCCGAAGATCGTGGACCGGATGATCTTGATGGTCTCGTCCAGGTCGCCCACCGCGCGCAGCACCCGGTCCGACGCCCCGGGGTGCTCGATGAACCGAGCCGCGCTCTGCAGGGTCATTCCGGTGGCGAACAGCCGCTGGATGGCGAGATCGTGCAGGTCCCGGGCGATCCGGTCCCGGTCCTCCAGCATGGCCAACTGCTCGGCGTCCCGCCGTCGGTGCGCCAGCTCCAGCGCCAGCGCGGCCTGGTCCGCGAAACCCAGCAGCGGTCCGATCTCCTGCTCGCTGAACACGGCCTCGCCCGCTCGGCGGGCCAGCAGCAGGACTCCGTCGACGTGCCCTGCGGTCTGCCCCAGCGGCACTGCGACCGCCGGGCCGAGGCGCTCGGTCCGCCGCGGATCGCCTGTCAGGCCCGGGTCGGTAGCCAGGTCCACGGTGGTGACCGGGGCACCCCGGATGAGTGCCGCCCCGGAGAGCGTGGCCTCCCTCGGCACCACCAGGCCCGCCCGCCGCGCGGTGTCCCCGCCGAGCGCGAGTTCCACCCGCAACGTCTCGCCGTCGGCCTCCGGCACGACGACGTCCGCCAGCTCCGCACCGGTGATATCCCGGGCCCGCTGCGCGATCAGCTCCACCACCTGGGTGCGCGAACTGCCCGACAGCAGACTGCGGGTGATCTCCGCGCTCGCGCTCAGCCAGCGCTGCTGGCGCTGCGCCTCCTCGTACAGCCGCGCGTTGTCGATCGCCACCCCCGCCGCCACCGCCAGGGTCGCGATCACCGACTCGTCGTCGGCGTCGAACTCCTCACCGCCCCGCTTGTCCGTCAGGTAGAGGTTGCCGAACACCTTGTCCCGCACCCGGACCGGCACCCCGAGAAAGGTCTTCATCGGCGGATGGTTGGCCGGGAACCCGTAGGACGCGTGATGCTGCGACAGGTCACCGAGCCGCAACGGCTCCGGATGACTGATCAGTTCACCCAACAACCCCTTGCCGGTCGGGTAGGACCCGATTCCTGCCACCTCTTCGTCGGACATCCCCACCGTCAGGAACTCCGACAGCCGCTCCCCGTCCGGGCTGATGATCCCCAGAGCCGCGTAGCGGGCATCCACCAGGATTGCGGCGGCCTCGACGATCCGGCGCAGCGCCTGGGTCAGGTCCAGTTCCCGACCGACCGACAGCACCGCCTCCAGCAGGCTGTGCACCCGGTCCCTGGTCCCACGGGCCGCGTCGATCCGCGCCTGCAGCTCCTCCAGTAGCTCGTCCAGCCGCAGCTGCGGAATGCGCGACCGCATCTCGTCCCCCACCGGAGTCTCCTCTTCGTCGCCGGCCGGACTGTTCCCCAGGATCAGCACGGCAGGCGAACGGCCCGCCGCCCGACTCAGTTCTACCGCAAGGCGACGCGCGGCAGGCGGCCGACGGTGACCGGCCCCTCGATTCTCCTTCTCAGTTCAGTTGCTGGGCCAGTCCGACGATGATGCCCTCCGGGCCGCGGACGTAGCAGAGCAGGTAGCTGTCCTCGAACCGGGCGATCTCGCCGAGGAGTTCGGCGCCGTGCGGGCGCAGGCGGGCGACGGTGTCCTCGACGTCGTCGACGGCGAACATGACGCGGTGCGTGCCCAGGATGTTGTGCGGCCGGTTGCGTGGCTCGGCGCTGATCGCCGCGGGGCTGCGGTACTTCGCCAGTTCGAGCCGGCTGTGACCGTCCGGGGTCCGGAGCATCGCGATGTCACAGCGGACGCCGTCGAGTCCGGTGCACTGGTCGGCGACGAGGCCCCCGACCTCCGCCCTGCCCTCCAGCTCCATGCCGAGTTCCACGAAGTACGCGACGGCGGCATCCATGTCCTCGACGACGATGCCGACGTTGTCCATCCGCTGAATCGCCATGCCGGTCTCTCCTCTTCCTCGTGGGCCGGTGGTGGGTCTACCCGAACAGTCTGCAGAAGAAGGTCTTCGACATCGTCCGCCGACACGGCCGGGTCTGTGGACTCAGCATCCTCCGGCGGTGGAGCAGGAGGTGCTGGGGACGGCGAGGGTGATCAGCTGCGGTGTGGCGGGGGTCGAGCAGCAACCCCCGGTGGCCTCGGGCTGCGCGGTGGGCTGGTCGAAGAGGCCGGCGCCGCCGCAGACTCCGGTCTCGGGGAGGGTCAACTCGACGCGGGCGGCGGCCTCGTGGTCGCCCGCGAGGTGGGCGGCGACGGAGCGGACCTGCTCGTAGCCGGTCATGGCGAGGAAGGTCGGGGCGCGGCCGTAGGACTTCATGCCGACCAGGTGGACGCCTTGCTCGGGGTGGGAGAGCTCGGCGGCGCCGTGCGGGTAGACGGTGCCGCAGGAGTGCTGGTTGGGGTCGATCAGCGGGGCCAGTGCGGTCGGGGCCTGGAGCCGCTCGTCCAGCGCCAGCCGGAGCTCGGACAGGAAGGTGTGGTCGGGGCGCAGGCCGGTGAGGACGATGATCTCGTCCAGGCCCTCGGCGCGGTCGCCGTCCTCGGAGAGAAGGGTGAGCTTGCCCTCGGACTCCTCGACGGCGGCGGTGCGGAAGCCGGTCAGCGCACTGGCGTGGCCGTTCTCGACTGCGGCCTTTGCGGCCTGGCCGAGTGCGCCGCGGGCGGGGAGCTGGTCGGCGCTGCCGCCGCCGAAGGTGGATCCGGTGATACCGCGCCGCAGGACCCAGACGGCGTGGGTGCCGCTCTCCTGCTGCGCCAGGTCGGCGAGCGCGGCCAGGGCGGTGAAGGCGGAGGCGCCGGAGCCGACGACGGCGGTGCGCTGGCCGGCGTACCGGGTGCGGACCTGAGGGTCCTTCAGGTCCGGGATGCGGTAGGAGATGCGGGCGGCGTGGGTCTTCTCGCCGAGGGCGGGCAGGCCGTCGGCGCCGAGGGGGCTGGGCGTGGACCAGGTGCCGGAGGCGTCGATGACGGCTGCCGCGCTGATTCGCTCCTCGCGGCCGTCCGTGGTGGTGAGGTGGACGGTGAAGGGCTGGGTGTCGCGGCCGGAGTCGACGGTACGGTCGCGGCCGGCCCGGGCGACGCCGGTGACCGTGGCGTTGTAGCGGACCTTGTCGCCCAGAACGTCCGCGAGGGGCTGTAGGTACTGCTCGGCCCAGTCGGCACCGCTCGGGTAGGCCGAGCCGTCCGGGCGGGTCCAGCCGGTGGGGACGAGAAGCCTCTCGGCGGCCGGGTCGACGAGCTCGGCCCAGGTCGAGAAGAGTCGTACGTGCCCCCACTCGCGCACCGCACTCGCGGCGGCCGGGCCGGATTCGGCGACGAGCACATCGAGGCCGCGCTCGGTGAGGTGGGCGGCGGCGGCCAGGCCGATCGGGCCGGCTCCGATGACGAGGACGGGCAGGTCGAGGTCTTCGGACATGGCGGTGGTCCCTTTCGAGGTGAGCGGGCACGGGCGGCTGCGGCCGCCCCGCTGATTCGACAAACGTCGATGTTGGCGGTCCCGACCTTGCCACTTGATTAGATGGCTGTCAACATAGACACATGTCGAATCTGGAGTTGACGGTCCTGGAGCCCGAGGCGGTGCCGTGCTGCCCGCCGATCACCTCGGCGGAGCTGTCCGTGGAGGACTCGGTGCGGATGGCGGCGATGTTCAAGGCGCTGGCGGATCCGGTGCGGCTGCGGCTGTTCTCCAAGGTGGCCTCGCACGAGGGTGGTGAGGCGTGCGTGTGCGACATCCAGGACGTCGGGGTCTCCCAGCCGACCGTCTCGCATCACCTGAAGAAGCTTCGCGAAGCCGGCCTGCTGACCAGTGAGCGGCGCGGCACCTGGGTCTACTACAAGGTGGCGCCGTCCGTGGTGGCCGGCATGGCCGCCCTGCTGGACCTGAACCGCTGACCCGGGTGGTGAGGAATCCGGTGCTGCACTCCGACGTCACTCTCGCCCCGATGACACCCGGGCATTCCGGGCGGGTCCTGGCGATCTATCAGGCGGGCATCGACGAGGGGAACGCCACCTTCGAGACCAGGGCTCCCGACTGGGAGGCGTTCGACGCCGCCCGGCTGCCCGGTCACCGGCACGTCGCCCTGGGCGTGGGCGGCGAGGTGCTGGGCTGGGTTGCGGTCAGCGCGATCTCGGCCCGGCCCGCGTATGCGGGCGTGGTCGAGCACTCCGTCTACGTCCACCCAGACGCGCGTGGGCGGGGCATCGCGCGCGCCCTGCTGGACGCGCTCATCGCCTCGACCGAGGCGGCCGGGATCTGGACCATCCAGTCCGGCGTGTTCCCGGACAACGCTGCCAGCCTCGCCCTGCACGCCAAGGCCGGTTTCCGGGTGATCGGTACTCGCGAGCGCGTCGCCCGCCACCGTGGTGCCTGGCGTGACGTGCTGCTGATCGAACGCCGCAGCCCAGTCGTCAAGTAGTCGACGGCGGCCCGGCGTTGTGGTCCTTCAACCGGCCGGGGCGGGCGGCTCAGGCGTCCTCGTCGGCGTACTCCTCGCGCAGGTCCGCCAGGGCGTTCTCCCAGAACGAGGATCCGTCCGGGCCCTGCCCGAGCTCTTCGAGCAGGGCGGTGAACTCCCGCAGGGCGGCTGCCCCGTCCTCTCCGGTGATCCGCTCCTCGTACAGAGCCAACAGCCCCAGAGCGCCGATGAGTTCGGGCAGCGAATCAGCCGCAGGGCCGCCGTAGCCGGCGGCGTGGTCCCAGCCGTCGGGGTTGTAGACCTCGACGGCTCCGGTGTCACCGCGCAGCATCAGGTGCAGCCCGTAGCGCTTGCCGACGCAGTAGGAGTAGCTCTTCGGCGGGGAGTCGTCGTCCGGGTAGCGGTTCCCGAACAGCTCGTCCGGGTCCTCCTCCCACATGCCCTCGGTGGGCAGGCCGGCGGAGTCGTACGAGAGGAAGTCCAGCTCCACGGCGGGGATGCCGACCTCGGTCAGGAACGCCCGGATCCCGGCATCCTCCAGCCCGGCGGGCAGGGCGGCGGCGTCGGGCCGCCAGATCGTCCCCGGGCCGAAGCAGCTCTCCAGCCAGGCAGTGGTCGGCTTTCGCGCAGCAGCCAACAACTCGGACTCAACCACGGACTCCCCCAGGAGCTTCACAACGACCGTCCGCCCGGCCGGACGCGACGTGACCATCCAAGCGCATCCGGCCGACAGTGCGCCGGCTGCCGGCCCTGGGCTGATCTTCACCTGTCGCTGCCGATCGGGCCCTTCCTGTCAGCGGAAGTTCCGACTGTGGGCGCCGGGAGCGAGGGTGAGAGGTACGAGGCGGGTGGCGACCAGGTTGATCGCGCCGTCGCGGCGCTCGGCGGTGCCGTGGACGAGCAGTCCGGCGCTGTCGAGGGCAATCCTGCGCTGGTGCTCCCACACGTGCGGTTGGACGACGATGTTGACGAGGCCGGTCTCGTCCTCCAGGGAGATGAAGAGGACTCCGCCTGCGGTCGGCGGGCGTTGGCGGTGGGTGACCAGGCCACCGACGCTCACCGGCGCGCCGTGGACCGCCTCGTCCTTGAAGCCGACAGCGGTCATGGCGCCGCACCGGTCCAGGTGGGGGCGGGCGTGCTGGACGGGGTGGGTGGTGGCGGAGGTGCCGGTGGCCCAGAGGTCGGCGATGGTCTCCTCGATGGCGGTCATCTCCGGCAGACCGGGTGGTGCGGTGAGCGCGGGGGCGGTGCCGGGGAGCATCTCGTCGGTGGTGCGGGCGAGCAGCCCAGCGGACCACAGGGCCTGACGACGGGTCACCCCGAGACTGGTGAAGGCGCCGGCGGTGGCGAGGGCTTCGAGGGCGGGTGCGGGAAGGGCGGTGCGGCGGGCGAAGTCCTCCAGGTCGGCGTACGGCTGCCCGGCGGCGACGGTGGCGGCGTGGTCGTCGCCGAGGCCCCGGACGGCGGCGAGGCCGAGCCGGATCGCCGGACGGGCACCGGGCACGGCCGGCTCGCCGACGGCTTCGAGGGTGGGGGCGGGGTGGGAGTGGTTGACGTCGGCGGGCAGCACGGTGACGCCGTGCCTGCGGGCGTCGGCGATCAGGCTCAGCGGGGAGTAGAAGCCCATCGGCTGGTTGGCCAGCAGCGCGCAGGTGAACGCCTCCGGGTGGTGCAGCTTGAGCCAGGCGCTGGCGTAGACGAGCAGGGCGAAGGACGCGGCGTGGGACTCGGGGAAGCCGTAGCCGGAGAAGGCGTCGATCTTGGTGTAGACGTCGGCGGCGACCTCGGGCGGGATGCCGTGTTCGGCCATCCCGGTCAGCAGGCGCTCGCGAAGCGCGGCGACCCGCTGGTGGGAGCGTTTGGAGCCCATCGCCTGGCGGAGCTGGTCGGCCTCGGTGGGGGTGAAGCCGGCGCAGTCGATGGCGAGTTGCATCATCTGCTCCTGGAAGAGCGGGACGCCGAGGGTCTTGGTGAGGGCCTTCTCCATCAGCGGATGCGCGATGGTGGCGGGTTCGTGGCCGTTGCGGCGGCGGATGTAGGGGTGCACGGAGCCGCCCTGGATCGGGCCCGGCCGGATGAGCGCGACCTGGACCACCAGGTCGTAGAACTTCTTCGGGCGCATCCGGGGCAGCGCGCCGGCCTGGGCACGGGACTCGACCTGGAAGACGCCGACGGTGTCCGCCTTGCAGAGCATCGCGTAGACCTCCGGGTCGTCGGGCGGGATGGTGGCCAGGTCGTAGCGGACGCCGTGGTGACGTTCGATCAGGCCGCAGGCGTCGTGCAGGGCGGAGAGCATGCCGAGGCCGAGGAGGTCGATCTTGACCAGGCCGGCTTCGGCGCAGCCGTCCTTGTCCCACTGGAGCACGGAGCGGCCGGGCATGGTGGCCCACTCGGTGGGGCAGGTCTCGGCGATCGGGCGGTGGGTGAGGACCATGCCGCCGGAGTGGATGCCGAGGTGGCGGGGCAGGCCGCGCAGCCCGGCGGCCAACTCCCGTACGTCGTCCGGCACTCCGGCATCGGCCGGGGGCATCTCGTGCCAGCCGGTGGCCTTGGCGAACCGGTCGAGGTCGCCGGTGGCGTAGCCGAGGGCGCGTGCGGCGTCCCGGACGGCGAGACGCGGCTGGTAGCTGATGACGTTGGCGACCTGGGCGGCGTGGTCACGGCCGTAGGTGTCGTAGACGTACTGGATGACCTCCTCGCGACGGCGGTGCTCGATGTCCAGGTCGATGTCCGGCGGGCCGTCCCGCTCGGGGGAGAGGAAGCGCTCGAACAGGAGCCCGTAGTGGATCGGATCGACCGAGGTGATGCCGAGGGCGTAGCAGACGGCGGAGTTGGCGGCCGATCCCCGGCCCTGGCACCAGATGGCCGAGCGGTGGGCGAAGGCCACGATGTCGTGGACGATCAGGAAGTACCCGGCCATGTCCAACTGCTCGATCACGTCCAGCTCGTGGGCGACCTGCCGGTGCGCTTTCGCGTTGCCGGGGGCGAAGCGGGTGGCGGCAGCGTCCAGGGTGAGGCGGCGCAACCAACTGCTCTCGGTGTGGCCGTCCGGGACGGGGAAGCCGGGCATCTTGGGCTTGAGGGTGCGGAAGTCGAAGGCGAGCTCATGGGCGAGGTCCACGGTGGCCTGCTGGACGCCCGGCCAGGGGGCCAGCCGCCGGGCCATCTCGGCGGGGGAGCGCAGGTGGGCGGTGCCGGCCGCCGCCAGGTACGCCTCGGCGTCGGCCAGGGAGCGGCCCTGGCGCAGGGCGGCCAGGGCCTGGGCGAGCCGGCCCTGGGCGGGGGAGGCGTGGTGGGCGGCGGTGGTGGCCACCAGGGGGAGCCCGGCCCGGGTGGCGAGCGTAGCCAGGGCGTCGTTGCGGTCGTCGTCTCCGGGCAGGTGGTGGTCGGTCAGTTCGACGAAGACGTTCTCCGCTCCGAACCGATCGGCGAGAAGCTGGAGTTCACGTTCGGCACCGGCGATGCCCTCGGTGTCGAGAGCGCGGCGGACGGCGCCCTTGCGGCAGCCGGTGAGTACCGCCCAGTGTCCGCCGTGCGCATCGGTGAGCCGCTCGCGGTCGTACCGGGGGCGGCGCTTGGCACCACCGGCCAGGTGGGCGTCACCGATCACCTTGGCCAGGCGTCGGTAGCCCTCCACTCCCCGGGCCAGAACGAGCAGGTGCTCGCCGTCCTGGTCCGCGACGCCGGTCGGGGCGAGCGCGGCGTCCAGGGTCAGCTCCGCCCCGAACACCGTGGCGATGCCGGCCCGGCGGGCCTCGGCTGCGAACACGGCGGCCGCATAGAGGCCGTCGTGGTCGGTCACCGCGAGCGCTCCGATGCCCAACCTCGCCGCCTCGTCGACCAGTTCGGCGGGATCGCTCGCGCCGTCGAGGAAGCTGTAGGTGGTGTGGACGTGCAGCTCGGCCCAGCTCACTCCGCCTTGACCGCCCGCGCGCGGCAGTGGGGAGGGCTCCGGGTGTGGCGGGGGCCCAGGGAAGGGGATGACCGTACGGTCACCCGGCCGGGGGCCGGCCATGGCGCGCTCCAGATCGCGCCAGGGTGTCTTCGGGTGGTTGGTGAAGCCCATGTTGCTGTGTCCGGTCGTGCGGGAGGGGATTGATCAGGAGTCAGGTGTCGTAGTCACCTTCCAGGTGCCAGCGGCCTCCGGTGACGGCGAGCAGTAAAGCCCGGCCGTCGGTGACGGTGACCTGTATCCGGGCGGTGCGCCGGGCCTCGCCGGGATCCCACCAGCGCTCCTGCTCCGGCCACGGCCCAGCCCAGCCCGTTACCTCCACGGCACCGGAGGGCAGTACCAGGCGGGCCGGGGCGCTCTGGGCCTCCGCCCGCGCGGTGACCTCGACCTCTCGGCCCTCGGCGTCCAGCAGCCGCACCGGTACCGGGCGGGCCGGCACCCGGGTCGGCGACGGCGCGGGCAGCCGGCCAGGCCAAGGCCCGTCCGCGCGCCGCTCCTGGTGGGCGTCGCCCCAGGGCGTGCGGACGACCCGGTCGGCGGGGGTGCGGCCGCCGGCCAGCTCGACGGTGACCGGCGCGGTGTGGCCGAGGATCGCCTGCACCCGGGCCACGGCCCGCTCGACCCGCTCGGTGGCTTCCTGGTCACCGTCGGCCAGCGACAGTTGGCGGCCCGGATCATGGACCAGTCCGTCCGGGACCAGCCGCAGCACCACGACCCCGCCGGAGGCCTCGTCGAACAGCTGCCGCTGCTGCCACGCCTGCAACTGCCAGCGGACCCGCTCGGCCACCGCCCCGACGGACAGCAGACCCTCGTGCCGCCAGGCCCGGGACGCACCCGTCCCGTCGGCGCACTCCACCTCGATCTCGACCCGCCCGCAGGCCAGACCCGCCCCGGCGAGACCGGAGTGCAGACGCTCGGCCAGCGCCCGGGCCGCGAACACCAGCGGCTCCATGACCGTGAACGGCTGGTCGAAGCGCTGCTCCACCGTCAGGTCCACCCCGGGCGGGCGGGCGACGACCGGTCGAGCCTCCAGCCCCCGGGCCAGTCGGTGCGCGGCCACGCCGGCCTGACCGAAGCGGTCCGCGACACTGCCGACCGGGAGGCCGGCGAACTGACCGATCGTCACGATGCCGAGCCGCCTGAGCAGATCGGCCAGCTTCGCCTCCGCCAACTCCGCCACCGGGATCACCGCCAGGAACCGGGCGCTCTCCCCGGGCGGCACGATCCGCCCTGCCCGGGCCGCCAGTTGCGCTGCGAACAGGCCGTCGGCGATCCCGATCCGGCACTCGTACCCGGCGGACTCCACCCCGTCGACCACCTTCTCCGCCAGCGCGTGCTCGCCGCCGTGGAACCGGGCCGCACCGGCAGCCGGAAGCGCCAACATCCCGGGGCGCACCACCTCCAGCCGTGCGGCCAGTGCACCCACCGCGTCCGCCACCGGTTCGAACAGCCCGGCCTCCGCATCGGCCCGGCGCTCGTGCACCGCCAAGCCCGCGACGAGCGACTGGGCCGAGCGCAGCTTCTGTCCCTGCCGCACCCCACCGCGCCGGGCGGCGCCGGAGGCGGCGAGCACCCGGCCGCGCTCGACCACGACGACCGGTCGGTCCGGCCCCGGCTCCGCACCGAGGACGGCGACCACGGGCCAGTCCGGCACCCAGACGGCCAGCACTCGCAGAGGCATGGCCTCCTCGACGGCGTCCTGCTGAGCTTGCACCACCTCAGACCACCACCAACGGGCCGCGCACCGCGTCCGCCTTGCGACGGTGCCCGGCACCGGACGCACCGGACGCACCGGCCGCGCTCGGACCGATGGCCCGGACCGCGCCCTGCCCGTCCGGCAGCCAGAGTTCGTGCTGCCGTTCGCGTGCCGCAGCCCCGCGGCCACCGGCATCCACCACCAGGCGACGGGCTCGCAGCCGGCCGCGCCCCTGACCCACGCCCTCCCAGGACCGGGAGGCCACCCGCAGCCGGACCCGTGCACCGGGCCACTCTCCGGACACCACCAGCGCACATCCGCCGCGTCTGGCCACCGTGGCGAGCTGCTCCGCCACCTGTCCCGAGACCGGGCCGGACGGGCGCAGCAGCAGCACGCCGACACCGTCGGCCAGGGCCATCGCGACCCGGGCCCACTGGTCGCCGGCGTCCTCGACCACCACCAGGCGCGACAGGTCGACACCGAGCTCGGCCGCCGCCAGCAGCCCGAGCCCCTCGACACCGACCGCCGCACACCAGGTGCCGCCGGTCGACGCGGCGGCCGCGAGCGCCAACAGCAGCGCGGTGCCGCCGCCGGTCACCGACACCACCGCACCCGGACGCAGACCCCGCTCCGGAAGGAGGCCCTCGAGCGCGGGCAGCACCGGTACCAGCTGCCCCGGACGGGACAGCTGAAGCCGGGGTGCCAGAGCGGCCAGGGATGCCTCCATGCCCCCACTGTCGAACAAATGAGCGAAAAAGGGAAGCCGGGATTCGGTTTCAAGTTAATCGGTCACTCGTTCGAGGTGATGGCATTACTGCAGGTCATGAGCGTGGACTGAGGGAATGGGAGCCGCCTCCGCGCCGGATCCTCGAGCCGGGCAGCGTCCCGCACGGCACCCGGGTCCTGGTCGGCGGACTGGTGACGAGCCGTCAGCTGACCCGCCGTCACCCGTTCGGCAGCGTGGGCGGGCTCCGGGCGCCGGGCGCCGGGGTGCTGTGTGATGCAGGAGACGATCATGATCGCCCAGGCGTACGGAGGTCCATGGAATGAGTCTGCTGCGCGAGAACGCGGTGCTGGCCCTGTTCACCTGTCTGGCACTCGGCTACCTGGTGGGGAAGCTCAAGGTCGGCCCGATCCAGCTCGGCGGCATCTGCGGGACGCTGATCGTCTCGATGCTGATCGGCGCGCAGGACGTATCGGGGAGCGCGGATGTCAAGAACGTGGCGTTCGCGCTCTTCATCTTCTCGCTCGGCTACCTCGCGGGGCCGCAGTTCTTCGCCAACCTGAACGCCAAGGGGCTGCGCTTCGGGGTGCTCTCGGTGATGGAGGCGGTCGTCGTCATCGTGAGGGCGTACGGCATCGCCATGGCGGGCGGGCTCGACGTCGGTACGGCGTCCGGCATCCTGGCCGGTTCGGCCACCGAGTCGGCGGTGGTCGGCACCGCGCAGGTGCCGATGCTCGGCTACACCATCTCCAACTTCCTGCTCCCGCTGACCGGGCCGGTCTTCGTCGGCCTGCTCGGGCTCAAGCTCTGAGCACGTAGGACCTGAGCCACCGCAGCGGGTTGTGAACCGACGGCCGCTCAGCTGCCGGGGAGTGCGCCGTCGGGCGCCCCCTGGCGGCGGGGCGGCCGTCTGCGGTTGGATGGCCGGATGGGTGGCGAAGCGGTCTCGGGGCGGGGCACAGCAGTGGTGATCGGGGGCGGGCTGGCCGGGACACTGGCGGCCTGGGCCCTGCGGGACGCGGCCGAGCGGGTGGTGGTGGTCGAACGGGACCGCTACCCCGAGCAGCCGGACTTCCGGGCCGGACTGCCGCAGGGGCGGCACGCCCACCTGCTGCTGGCGGCCGGGCACCAGGTGCTGGAGGAGCTGATGCCCGGTGCCCGGGCGGAGCTGCTGGCGGCCGGGGCGGTCGGTGTCCCGCTGGCCAGTGACCTGCGCTGGCTCAGTTCGGCGGGCTGGATGGCCGAGCACCACAGTGAGCTGGTCTTCCTCTCCTGCACCAGGCCGGTGCTGGACCACGTGGTGCTCGACCGGGTCCGGAAGGACTCCTCGGTGGAGTTCCTGGAGGGGACCGAGGTGGTCGGGCTGCTCGGCAGCGCCGGCCGGGTGACGGGTGTTCGGATCCGTGAGCGCGGTACCGAGGGCGAGGTCCGTGAGCTGCCCGCCGAGCTGGTGGTGGACGCCTCGGGCCGGTCCACCTCGGTCGCGGAGTGGCTGGCCGACCTGGGCGCGCCGGCCGTACCGGAGGAGCGGGTCGACGCCGGGGTCGCGTACTCGAGCCGGCTGTTCCACCGGCCGACCGGAGTGGACTTCCGCCACCAGGCGCTCTACATCCAGACCAAGGCACCCGACGACCCGTACCTCGCCGTGCTGCTCCCGGTCGAGGGCGACCGGTGGATCGTCAGCGTCGGCGGTATGCGCGGCGCCGAGCCCGAGCCCGGCGAGGCCGGCTTCCGCAAGCAGCTCGACCTGCTGCGCGACCCGACCCTGCGCGAGCTGCTCGCCGAGGCCGAACCGGTCGGCGAGGTCCGCGGCTTCCGCCCCGGCCCCGGGGTCCGCCGCCGCTACGAACGCCGCGCCCCGGAGGGCCTGATCGCCCTCGGCGACGCCGCCTGCACCTTCAATCCGGTGTACGGCCAGGGCATCACGGTCGCCGCGATGAGCGCCCGTGCGCTGGGCGGCGCGGTGTCCCGGCACGGTGGCATCGGTCCGGCCGCGGCGGGTGCCGCCCGGCAGGCGATCGCCAAGGTCACCAAGGACCCGTGGGTGATGTCCTCCACCGAGGACGTCCGGTTCGCCGCCACCGCCGGTGGCCCGTCCGGCGCCCTGATCCGCTTTCAGCACCGCTACCTGGACCGGGTGCTGGCCCGGGCCACCACGGACGCGCACGTCTGTGACCGGTTCCAGCACGTGATGTCGCTGGTCACGCCGCCGACCGCGCTGTTCCACCCGTCGGTGCTCGGCCCGGTGCTGCGCGGGCCGCGCTGACTCAGACCAGGGCGGGTTCGGTCGGTTCGGCGCGGTCGGGCAGTCGGCGGACGGCCGGGACGCAGAGCAGCAGGAGCGAGGCCGGGACGCCGATCGCGGTCATCGCGTACAGGGTCGGGCGCAGTCCGAACGCCGCCGCGACCGGACCGGCCACCAGCAGGCCGAGCGGCATCAGGCCGGAGGACAGCAGGTTGTCGTAGGAACTGACCCGGGACAGGGCCTGCTCGGGGATGTGGGTCTGCAGGCTGGTCTCCCACAGGACGAAGAACAGCGAGACCGCCACGCCGGTGACGGCCTCCAGGAGGGCGACCACGGTGAGCGAGGGGGCGGCACCGATGATCAGCGCTTGGCAGGAGGCCACCGCGAGTGCGGCGGCGGCGAGCGCCAGCGGGCGGGCCGGGCGCAGCCGGTAGGCCCAGAGGTCACCGACGACCGAGCCGATTCCGAACGCGGCCGTCACGGCCGACCAGCCCGCCGCGCCGCCCCACTCCTGCTCGGAGAGCACCGGCCCGAGCACGAAGATCGAGGGCAGCACCACCACGTGGTAGACGCTCATCGCCGCCATCCCGGACCAGACCCAGGTACGGGACCTGACGTGCCGCCAGCCCTCGCGCAGCTCGTCGAGGAAGCTGCCGCCCGGCGCCTCGTCCTGGGTCGTGTTCTGGGTCGTGTTCTGGGCCGGGCGCGGCCGCAACCGGACCAGGAAGGCGGCGCTCACCGCGAAGCTGACCGCGTCCAGGGCCAGTGCCCCGCCGGGCCCGGCCAGGAAGACCAGCGCTCCCGCCACCGCCGGGCCGACCACCATTCCGGAGGACAGCACCAGACCGCGCAGCGCGTTCGCCTCGCGCAGCCGCTCGGCCGGCACCACCAGGGGCAGCAGGCCGGTGGCGGCCGGCATGAAGAAGGCGCTCGCCGAGCCGAAGACCGCCATCAGCACCACCAGATGCGGTACTTCGGCCACCCCGGCGATCAGCAGCACGGCCACCGCGCCCTGGGCGGCGAACCGCACCAGGTCGGATATCAGCATGATCCGGTGCCGCGGGAAGCGGTCCGCCCACACCCCGCCGACCAGGGTGAACAGCAGCAGCGGCAGCAGCCCCGCCGCACCCACCAGGCCGACGTCGGCGGCCGATCCGCCCACCGACAGCACCGCGAACGGCAGCGCCACCATCGACACCCGGTCGCCCAGCAGCGAGAGCGACTGCCCGGCGAACAACTGGGCGAACTGCCGTTCCTCCCGGAGCACGGCGGGGATCAGCTGTTTCACGGGAAGGCCAATCGAGAGGGTGGGCACGGGCAGCCCGATAGTAGGGAGCGCCGGGCCGCGCTGTCGCCGGAGTTTCGCCCTGCAGCCGCCGGCAGCCGCCGCAGCCGTCCCTGCCGGGGCCCGGCGGAGTGCCGGACCGCCGGTCAGCTGTAGTGCATCGGGCATCCCTCGCGGAGCGCGTGCTCGGCGGCGCGGAGGTACAGCGCGGTGTAGAAGGCGGTGTCCAGGTCGTCCCGCCACGGGCCGGGGTGTCGGGAGACGGCCGGGCTGTCGAACCAGGCGCCGAGGTCGAGGGTGGCGCAGTCGGTCGGGAGGTGCTCGACGGGGAGCTCGATGGCGGCGGCCAGTGCCCGGGCTCCGTGCAGGACGGGGAGGGCGGCGCGCACGGTGGTGGTGTCGGAGTAGGAGGACGGCACCGGCAGGACCAGGGTGTCCGGGAGGTCCACCGGCAGCAGCAGGTCCCAGTCGAGCGGGGACTGATCGGGAGTCAGCGAACGGCAGAGCAGGTCGAAGCCCGCCATCGGCCGGTAGAGCTTCTCCTCGAAGGTGCGGCCGGGAGAGAAAGTGAACGTCGGCAGCCCACGTCGGGTCAGCTCGGCGTCGAGCGCGAGTGCCGTCGGCCGGAAGACCTCGTCGTCGGACCAGTCGTCGCGGTCCGTGCTCACCAGATAGATGCCCATGGCGCCGAAGGTAGGGCCGGGTACCGACAGGTCAGGCCGAGCGGTGCTGCTGCGGGCTGATGCCGTGGACGCGTTTGAAGGCGGTGGAGAGGGCGAACGGGCTGCTGTAGCCGACCTGGTGGGCGACGCTGCCCAGGGTGGCGGCGGGGTCGTGCAGCAGGTCTGCGGCCAGCGCGAGCCGACGGCCGGTCAGATAGGACATCGGCGGTTCGCCGACCAGCTCGGCGAACCGGCGGGCCAGCGCGGCCCGGGAGACGCCGACCTCGGCGGCCAGGCCGGCCACCGTCCAGGGGTGGGCCAGATCGCCGTGCAGCAGGCGGAGCGCGTGGCCGATCAGCGGGTCGGTGTGGGCCCGGTACCAGGCTGGGGCGTCCGACTCGGGTCTGGCCAGCCAGGTGCGCAGGGTGGCGATCAGGAGCAGGTCCAACAACCGGTCCAGCACGGCGTCCTGGCCCGGCCGGTCGCGGCCGATCTCCTCGCCGAGCAGGTCGATCAGCGGGGAGTGCCAGGAGTCGGCGGCCACCACCAGCAGCGGGGGCAGCGCGTCCAGCAGGCCCCGGCTGACTTCGCCGCGCAGCTGGTACGTCCCGCTGATCAGCACGTCCGGGCCGTCCGGGGTGTCGCCCCAGGTGCGGGTGCCCAGGGCCATCGTGTCGCAGAGCTCTTCGCCGTCCAGGGTGGTGGAGCTCTGGTCGGGGTGGACCACCACCCGGGGCGGGGTGTCGGGGGAGTCGGCCAGCACGTACGCCTCCGGGCCCCGGGCGATCGCCACGTCGCCGGTGGCGAGCCGGACCGGGGCGCCGTGGTCCGGCAGGATCCAGGCGGTGCCGCGGACCGGGGTGACCAGGGTGAGCGGTGCCCGGTCCTCGACCCGGATCGCCCACGGCGGGGCCAGGACCGAGCGGAGCAGAAAGGCACCTCGGGCTCGCGGCCCGGCGAGCAGTCCGGCCAGTGCGTCCATGGCGACCGAGTGTAGACGCCCGCCGTGGACGCCCGCGTATGCGGGCGAGCCGATCAACGATGGCCGGAGGGCGGTCGGAAGCGGTTGACTGGGTGTCAGACAGCAAGAGTTGACGACGGGGAGTGTGTGGGATGACCGGGTTCAGAGGTGCGGTACTGCTGGGGGCGACGCTGACCATGGGGCTCAGCGCGGGTCTGTTCTTCGCCTACTCCTGCTCGGTGATGCCGGGTCTTGCGAAGGCCGACGACCGGACCTTCGTGGAGACCATGCAGCGGATCAACGTGGCGATCCTGAACGGCTGGTTCATGGTGGTCTTCGTCGGGGCGATCGTGCTCACTCTGCTGGCGGTGGTGCTCCAGTTCCGGGGCGGTGACCGGGGCCTGCTGCCGTGGCTTATCGCGGCGGCGGTGCTCTACCTGGTGGTGCTGGTGGTCACGGGCGCGGTGAACGTGCCGCTGAACGACCAGCTGGCGGCGGCCGGTTCACTGGACGGCATACCGGATCTGGCGGCCGTCCGGGAGACCTTCGAGACGACGTGGGTGCGGTGGAACACCGTCCGGACGGTCTCCGCGACGGCGGGCTTCGGCTGCCTGGTGGCGGCGCTGGTGGTGGGCGGACGGAACGCGGGCTGACGCTCCGGTTCAGAACACCGGGGTGGTGGCGGCCCGGAGTGCACAGGAGTTGCCGAAGGTCCTGGCCCACTTCACCGGGATCCCGCGCCAGCTGCCCTCGGCGGTGGCGGTGACCGGGTCATAGAGGGCGGCGCAGGCGGTACCCGGGAGGCCGGCGAGGCGGTCGAGGTCGCCGTCGGCCTCGGTGAGTGCGGCGCAGGCGGTGGCGGGGGCGGGGTGCGAGCCGCTCGGCTGGAGGTCGCAGGTGAGGGTGGTCACCGCCGCCTCGGGCAGGGCCACCGGGCCCGGACTGACCGTCAGCAGCAGCGAGGAGTAGGCGGACTGGGGCGGGAAGACCCGCGCCGAGGCGGGGGCGGGCACGGCGAGACAGCCGGCCAGGGCCAGGCCGAGGCCCAGGGCGACGGGCAGGCGACGACGGTGCGGTGCGCTGGCGGTCATGGCGCCCAGCTTGGCCCGGGTCGGGCCGGGTACCAAGCCACCGCCACCCACGGGAGCGAGGATTGACCCGATCGGGCGACCCGGGCCTCTGCCTAGTCGCGCAGGGTCGGCATACCGAGCAGGACCGGGCCGTTGTCGGGCGACTTGGTGCAGGCGTCGTGGCAGTCCGCGTCCAGACTGCAGCAGAGCGAACAGACGGTGCCCTGGTGGAACGGGCAGTCGGCGGTGTCGGGGATCTCGTAGGCGCCCTCGCAGACGGTGCAGGTGAGGGTCTCGGTGGAGGTCGAGTCGGCGTTCGGGTTGGGGCGGGCCAGGTAGTAGCGGCCCTTGGTCGCCCAGGCGATCAGCGGGCTGCAGACCATGGCGAGGGCGAGGGCGATGAACGGGCTGAACGCCTGGGCGTACTCGCCGAACCAGCCGAAGAAGGCGCAGATCGAGACGGTGGCGGCGAAGCACATCGCGCCGAAGCCGGCCGGGTTGACCGGGTGCAGGTAGGCGCGCTTGAACTCGATGTACTTCGGGCTGAGGCCGAGCGGCTTGTTGATCACCAGGTCGGCGGTGACCGCGCCGATCCAGGCGATCGCGACGTTGGAGTAGAAGCCCAGCAGCGAGCCGAGCGCGCTGAACATGTCGAGCTCCATGAGCAGCAGCGCGACCCCGCAGTTGAGGAAGATGTACCAGACCCGGCCCGGGTGACGGTGGGTCAGCCGGGAGAAGAAGTTGGACCAGGACAGTGAACCGGAGTAGGCGTTGGTCGAGTTGATCTTCACCTGGGAGACCACCACGAAGAGCCCGGCCAACGGCAGCGCCGCCGCCCCGAACCACGGCCGCAGCGACTCGACGTACGGCGCGATCGGCTCCAGTGCCTTGGCGTTGCCCACCACGTCGAGCGCGGCGAAGGCGAGCAGCGCGCCGCCGAGCTGCTTGGCTGCGCCGATCACCACCCAGCCGGGGCCGGCCGCGAGCACCGCGAAGTCCCACCGGCGGGCGTTGGCGGGGGTGCGCCGGGGCATGAAGCGCAGGTAGTCGGCCTGCTCGCCGATCTGGGCGATCAGCGAGAGCGCGATACCGGTGCCCAGGCCGAAGCCGAGCAGGGTGAAGCCGGAGCCGACGCCCTGGGTGCCACCGAAGCGGGTGAACTCGGCGAAGGTGCCGGGGGAGTGGACGGCCAGGATGACGAACGGGCCGACCAGGCCGAGGATCCAGAGCGGCTGCGTCCAGGCCTGGAGCTTGGAGATCCAGGACATGCCCTTGAAGACGATCGGGATGACCACCAGGGTGGTCACCAAGTACCCGACCGTCAGCGGCAGATGCAGCACCTCGTGCAGCGCCTGAGCCATGATCGAGCCCTCGAGGGCGAAGAAGATGAACGTGAAACTGGCATAGACGAGTGAGGTCAGGGTGGAGCCGAAGTAACCGAACCCGGCGCCCCGGGTGAGCAGATCCATGTCCACACCGTTGGCCGCGCAGGCGCGGGAGATCGGGATGCCGGTGAGGAAGATCAGGGTGGCGGCGGTGAGGATGGCGGCGAGCGCGTTGGTGAAGCCGTACGACATCACGATCCCGGCGCCGATCGCGTAGTCCGCCAGATAGGCGATCCCACCGAGTGCGGTGGACGCCACGGACAGCGGCGACCAGCGCCGGAACGAGTGCGGCGCATAACGGAGTGAGTAGTCCTCCAGGCTCTCGTCGGCGGCGGACTTGGCGTACGAGCGGCGTGGGGCGCCCGTGAGCTCGGGGGCCTGGGTGGAGGTGTCGGTCATGCACCGCTCCCTGCTGGTCGGGGTCTGTGAGCGGTGACGTTAGGGAGTGCGTGTGAAGCGCAGCGTGCCCGAGCCGTTTCGGTGCGGTTACCGGCGGTGCGGTGATTCGGCGGTGCGTCAGCCGGCCGTCGGCGGCGGGTCGTTGACGGCGGTGATGGTCAGGACGGGCGGCCGGAGGGTGAAGCGGACCTCCTGGGTGCCGCCCTCGTACCAGGTCTCCGTCACCGCGACCGTAGTGGCGGTGAGGGTACGGGTGGACCAGGTGCGCGGGATGTTCTTCGCGCGGAAGACCGGGTCGGCCCCGTGGTGGGTGGCGGACCAGCGGTCGAGTTGGGCATTCAGGGGAGGCGGAAGGGTCTTGGCGCGGATCTCCTTCGGGTATTCGTCGATCTCGCCGAGGGCGGCCAGGCGGTATTCCTCGAAGAACGCGTCCACCTCGCCGGCGGGCGTGCGAGGCGTGGCCTGGGCCGCCGCCGGGGGCAGCGGGGCGGCGAGAGTGAGCAGGGCGGTGAGTGCGGAAATGCCGATGCGTCGGTTCATGACGGAGAGTCCATCATTCGTCAACGAATCTGTATATCGCTCGCAAGAGTGAAATGATTGAGCGTCAATTAATCTGGGAAGGAAGGTTTATCGCCCTTTTCCGGGATTCCCGGCAAAAGCCTGGGCGATCGGCAGCCAGGCGTCGGCAACCGGCCCGGTGGCCACCAGGGTCAGGTCGCCCAGGCTCCGGCGCTGGGTGACCAGCAGGCAGAAGTCGAGCGCCGGGCCACGCACCGAGTCGGCCGCCTCCGGTGGTCCCCAGGTCCACAACTCACCCGAGGGCGAGGTCAGTTCCACCCGGATCGGGGTCTCGGGCACCGGCAGCCCGTGCAGCGCGAAGGCGAACCCCACGGTGCGGACACCGAGATGGGCCACGTGCCGGAGCCGGTCGGTCGGCGGCACGGTCGCGCCGAGCGCGTCGGCGACGTCCTGGCCGTGCGCCCAGGTCTCCATCAGCCGGGCGGTGGCCATCGAGGCGGCCTTCATCGGCGGGCCGAACCAGGGGAGCCGGCGATCGGTGGCGGCGGCCGCCACCAGCTCGGCGGCCAACTCCGCCCGCCCGGCCCGCCAGCGGGCCAGCAGCGCGGCCGGGTCCTCGCCCACTCCTTCGGCGGCCCCGGCGTCCACCGGCTCGGGGACGTTCGTGTAGTGGGTGAGCACCTCGGCCGTGAACCGCTCGCCGTCCCGACAGGACAGCAGCGACCACCGGTCCGTCCAGGCCAGGTGGGCGATCTGGTGGGCGACGGTCCAGCCCTCGGCCGGGGTCGGGGTGGCGAACCCGGCCGGGTCCAGCCCCGCGACCAGCGCGTCGAGTGCGGCGCTCTCGTCCCGGAGGTCGTTCAGCAGGACGGTGACATCGACCATGGCGGGGTGCTCCTTCGGCGAGGGGACATCAAGGGGGGCGTCAGTTGACGACTGCTCAGTTGACGGACTTGGCCCGGCCGGCCCAGTACGGTTCGCGCAGCCGGAACTTCTGCAGCTTCCCGGTGGTGGTCCGGGGGAGTGACGAGCGGAACTCGACCGAGGTCGGCGCCTTGTAGCCCGCCAGCCGCTCCTTGCAGTGCGCGATCAACTCGGCCTCGTCGCCTGCCGATCCGTCCCGCAGCACCACCAGGGCCTTGACCGTCTCGCCCCACCTGGCGTCCGGCACCCCGATCACCGCGACCTCGGCCACCGCCGGGTGGGAGTACAGGCAGTCCTCCACCTCGATCGAGGAGACGTTCTCACCGCCGCTGATGATGACGTCCTTCTTCCGGTCGGAGATGCTCAGGTAGCCGTCCTCCAGCACCCCGCCGTCGCCGGTGTGGAACCAGCCGTCGCGCAGCGCCGCCGCGCTCTCCTCGGGCTGGTCCCAGTAGCCCGCCAGCACGGTGTTGGACCGCACCAGCACCTCGCCCTGCCCGTCCACCCGCAGCTCGGTGCCGAGCGCGGGCGCGCCCTGCCGCACCAGCCGCTCGGCTCGCTCGGCGGGCGGCAGGTCGTCCCACTCGGCCCGGCCGCGGTTGACGGTGACGATCGGGGCGGTCTCGGTCAGGCCGTACAGCTGCATGAACTCCCAGCCGAGTTCGGCCTCGACGCGCTCCACCACCGAGGTCGGCGGCGGCGCCCCGGCCACGATCATCCGGACCCGGTCCCGCCCCGGGACCGGCCCGTCCCAGTCGGCGGCGGCGTCCAGCACCGCGGTCACCACGGCCGGTGCCCCGCACAGGAAGGTGACGCCGTGCCGGTCGATCCGGCGCAGGATCTCCGCGCCGTCCACCTTGCGCAGCACGATGTGCCGGGCGCCGAGGCCGGTGAGCGCGAACGGCAGGCCCCAGCCGTTGGCGTGGAACATCGGCAGGGTGTGCAGGTAGACGTCCCGGTCACTCGCGCCGAAGTGCAGGCCCATCAGCACCGCGTTCAACCAGAGGTTGCGATGGGTGAGCTGAACTCCCTTGGGGCGGGCGGTGGTTCCGCTGGTGTAGTTGATCGTCGCGGTGTCCGACTCTTCCACCGGGTACTCGACCGGGGCGTGGTCGAAGTCGTACAGCAGGGCGTCGCTCTCCGCGCCGAGTACGAAGCGGTGCCGCACCGGCACCCCGGCCAGTGCCCGGTCCAGCTCGGGATCGACCAACAGGGCGGTCGCACCGCTCTGTTCGACGATGTACGCCACCTCCTCGGCCTTCAGCCGGAAGTTGACCGGCACCAGCACCCGGCCGTGGCCGCTCACTCCGTACAGCGCGGTCATCAGCCGGGCCGAGTTGTGCGAGACGATCGCGACCCGCTCACCGGGGCCGATGCCCAGCCGGTCGAGCCCGGCTGCCTGGGCCCGGGCCAGCTCGGCCATCCGCCGGTAGCTCAGATCGCCCCAGGAACGGGCGGGTTGGTCCGGTTCGTCGACCAGGCCGATCCGGTCGCCGTAGACCGTCTCGGCCCGGCGAAGGAAGTCCAGCACGGTGAGTGGAGTCTGCATACGGTCACTCTGCCCGTCCGGCCCGGCCCGGGGACAGAGGGCGTGCCCGGACGGGTGACAAGGCGGTGGCCCGGGCCCGATGCCAGACTGGGGGAGGGGCCGTCGGTGAGGACACGGTGATGAGCGGCAACCACGGAGTGATCGACGAGACGCTCCTCGGCGGGCTGCGGAGCTCGTTCCGAGGACGACTGGTCCGGCCCGGTGAGCCGGACTACCAGGAGAGCCGGCGGATCTGGAACGGCTCGATCGACCGGCACCCAGCCCTGATCGCCTACTGCACCGGCGCCCCGGACGTGGCCGCCGCGGTCCGGTTCGCCCGGGAGAGCGGTCTGCCGGTCGCGGTGCGCAGCGGCGGGCACAGCTTCTCCGGGCAGTCGCTGTGCGACGACGGGATCGTCATCGACCTGTCGGCGTTGAGGCGGATCACGGTGGACGCCGAGGCCCGCACCGTCCGGGCCCAGGCCGGGGTGCTGCTCGGCGAGCTGGACCGGGAGACCCAGCGGGCCGGTCTTGCGGTGCCGGCCGGGATCGTCACGCACACCGGGCTGGCCGGGCTGACGCTGGGCGGCGGCATCGGCTGGCTGATGCGCAAGTACGGGCTGACGGTGGATCAGCTGCTCTCGGTCACCCTGGTCACGGCCGACGGCAGGACGGTACGGGCGGACGCGACGGAGAATCCGGAGCTGTTCTGGGGCGTGCGCGGGGGCGGCGGGAACTTCGGCGTGGTGACGGAGTTCGAGTACCGCCTCCAGCCGGTCGGCCCGATCGTGCTGGCCGGGCCGCTGATCTGGCCGGTGGCGGACTCGGCCAGGCTGCTGCGGTTCTACCGGGACTGGATCACCGAGGTGCCGGACGAGCTGACCACGGCGGTGGTGCACCGCAAGGCACCGCCGCTGCCCGAGATCCCGGCTGCGCTGCACGGCCAACGGGTGGCGATGGTGATCTGCTGCTGGGTGGGCGACCTCGACCGGGGCGAGCAGGTGCTACGGCCGCTGCGGCAGTTCGGCCCGCCGGTGGCGGACCTGTGCCGGCCCAAGCCGTTCACCGAGCACCAGGCGATGCTCGACCCGTCCTTCCCGCCCGGCCGCTGGTACTACTTCAAGTCCTGCGACGTGGCCGAACTGACCGACCAGGTCATCGACATCACCGCCGAGCACGCCGCACGGATCAGCTCCCCGCTCACCAGCTTCCCGATCTTCCAACTGGGCGGCGCGATCGCCCGGGTGGGGGAGGACGAGACGGCGGTCAGCGGCCGGCAGGCCGGTCACACCTTCAACATCAACGGCACCTGCGCGGACGCCGAGGGCTTCGAGCAGGAGCGGGCCTGGGCCCGGGGCCTGTGGACGGCGCTGGCGCCGCACCACTCCGGTGTCTACGTCAACTTCCTGATGGAGGAGGGCGAGCAGCGGGTCCGGGAGGCGTACGGGGAGCGGAAGTACCGGCGGCTGAAGGCGCTCAAGCGGGAGTGGGACCCGGATAACCTGTTCCGGCTCAACCAGAACATCCGGCCCGACTGAGGAGTCAACACAGGTGCAGCAGCAGTCCTGGGGAGAACTGACCGCATACCGTTCGAGGGTCCGGGGCTGCCTGCTCGGTGGCGCGATCGGCGACGCGCTGGGCAACCCGGTGGAGTTCCTGTCGCTGGATGCGATCCGGGCGAAGTACGGCGAGGCCGGGGTGACCGGTCTTGAGCCCGACTACGACGGTGTCGTCGGCCGGATCACCGACGACACCCAGATGACGCTGTTCACCGCCGAGGGACGGCTGGCGGGTTACGTCCGGTCCAGCGCGAAGGGCATCGGCGGCGCGGAGGCGGCGCTGGTGCACGACGCCTACCTGCGCTGGCTGGACACCCAGGACCACCCGGGCCCGCCACCCGCCGAGGGCCTGCGGCACCGCACCGGCCGACTGCGCGAGGAGCCCTGGCTGTACGCCCGCCGCGCGCCCGGCAACGCCTGCCTCTCCGGCCTGCGGGCGGCCCACACTCCGGACCCGTACGCGCCGCTGACGGGTAGTCACGGCCCGGTGAACCCGGGCTCGAAGGGCTGCGGCACCGTGATGCGCTCCGCGCCGTTCGGCTTCACCGGCCTGGGCGAGAAGCACTCCTTCGAACTCGCCGCCAACTGCGCCCAGATCACTCACGGCCACCCGACCGGCTACTACGCCGCCGGCGCCTTCGCGGCTCTGGTCAGCCTGCTGGTCGAGGGCGAGTCGCCGACCGGCGCGGTGCTGCGCACCCTGGACCTGCTCGGCCGCTACCCCGGCCACGAGGAGACGACCACCGCGCTGCGGGCCGCGTACGAGCTGGCGGCGGACGGGGAGGCGAGCGCGGCGAAGGTGGAGAGCCTGGGCGCGGGCTGGGTGGCGGAGGAGGCGCTGGCGATCGCGGTGTACGCGCTGCTGGCCCGGACCCGGCACCAGACCTTCTACGTCGGCAGCGGCGGGACGGTCTGCGAGCCGAAGCCGCCGCGCACCCCGATTGAGGCGGCCCTCCTGCTCTCGGTCAACCACTCCGGTGACAGCGACTCCACCGGAGCGATCTGCGGCAACCTGCTCGGCGCCCACCACGGCGACGTCCGGCTGCCGCAGCCCTGGCTGGCCCGGATCGAGGGCCGGGCGGTGATCGCGATGGCCGCGGACGACTTCGCCGCCGAGATCCACCCCGGTGAGCAACGGCCCTGGAACTACTGACCCCTCAGGCCGCTGTCCGGTTCGTGAACGGTGCTCCGGGCGGGGGGAAACTCTGGGCCGGACGGGTGGTGGGGCGGAACCTGTCTCATGGTCGGGTGGTGCGGTGCCGATCCTTCAGGCGTCTCGTACCAACTTGGAGGATTCATGCGTACGACCCTTGCCAAGATCACCGCTGCCGCCGCGATCTGTGGCTGCGCGCTGCTCATCGGCGCCGGCACGGCCTCGGCCCACTCCTGCCACCGCCACTCGCACGGCTCGCTGGCGGTCGGTGGCAACGCCGTCACGCACGGCGGCGGCGACGCCCTGGCGGTCGGCGGTGACGTCGATGCGACGGGTGCGGCCGGTGCGGTCGGCGGCGACGCGACCGGTGTCGACTTCGCGGGTGCGGTCGGCGGCGACGCCCTGGCAGAAGGCCCGGCGGCGGCCGTGGGCGGCGACGCCGAGTCGCTCTGCGACGACGCGTTCGCGGTGGGCGGCGACGCGGTCGGCTACTGAGCGGTCCGCTGCTGAGTGATCGTCAGCAGGGCCGGCCGTTCCGACGGCCGGCCCTGCTTGCTGCCCAGGTGTCAGGTGGCCGAGCCGGCTGCGGCGCCGGTCTTCAGCTCGGTGCCCCAGCGGTCGATCTCGGCCTGCAGGTCGAGCCGCCGCATGTTCGCCTTGTCGAGCGAGGCCCACTCCTCGCGGGGCACCCGCCACATCACCTCGAACTCGATGCCGTCCGGGTCGTGGGCGTACAGCGACTTCGAGACGCCGTGGTCGGTGGCGCCGACCAGCGCGTCCCGCCGGGTGAGCTTCTGCGCGATCTCGGCCAGCTCGCCGAGCGTGCCGACCTCCCACGCGAGGTGGTAGAGGCCGACGCTGCCGCGCGGCGGCGCCGGTGCGTCGGCGCCGACCGAGAACAGGCCGAGGTCGTGGTCGTTCAGCGTCTCGGCGGCGCTCAGGAAGGCGGCGCGGCCGGGGATCTCGACGTCGACCTTGAAGCCGAAGGTGTCGGTGTAGAAGGCCACGGAGCGGGCCACGTCACGGACGTACAGCACGGCGTGGTTGAGGCGGCGGACGGACATGGCTACTCCCGTGATCTCACTAGTTCAAATTTGAACCCCTGTCGACCACGGTACACCTTGGTTCGAATTTGAACAACTGGGTACGATAGGACCATGGACGAGCCCCGGTGGTTGGACGATCGCGAGATGGCGGCATGGCGGGGCTTCGTGGTCGCCAGCAATCTGATCGAGCGCCGCCTCGAACAGCAGCTGAAGGAGAGTGCAGGGCTCTCCCACACCCAGTACGAGATCCTGGTGCAGCTCTCCGCCGCGCCGGACGGCTCGCTCCGGATGACCGACCTGGCCGACCGGCTGGTCACCTCCAAGAGCGGCCTCACCTACCAGGTCACCCAGCTGGAGAAGTCCGGCCTGGTCGGCCGCCGCTCCTGTCCCAGTGACGTCCGCGGCGTCTTCGCCGAGATCACCGAGCAGGGCTGGCGGGTGCTGCGGGAGGCCGCCCCCGGCCACGTGGCCACCGTCCGCGAGGTCCTGATCGACGTGCTCACTCCCGAGCAGTTGACGGTGCTCGCCGAGAGCCTCGGCACGGTCGGCCAACGGCTGCGGGCCGCCGAGAAGTAGTCGGTGCCCCGGGGGAGTTGCGGTAGCCTGCCGACCGCTGATCATCCGGGGGAGAGCCGTGCTGACCTGGTCCGTCCGAGTACTCGCCGTGCTCGCGTACGCGGCCGTGGCCGGGGTCGCCCTGTGGACCGCCGGGGTGCCGGACGGTGTCGTGTACCCGGTGTCCGGCCTGGTGACGGTGGCCTGGGTGGCGGTCGGGCTGGTCTGGCTGCGGGTGCTCGCGCTCTGGGTGTGGTGGTCGGACGACCGGCACTCGTGGATGCCGACGCCGCGTCGGAAGGTCGGACCGGTCAAGGACTCGGTGCCCCGCCGGAGGTTCGGCCTCCGGCGGCTGACCGGGCCCGCCTTCGATCGGACGCCGTGGGTGTACCTGCGGCAGGCCGCGGTCTGGCTGCTGCTCCCGCTGGTCTTCACCGCGCTGGTCAGCCTCGGCTCGGGCCAGAGTTCCGAGCTCGGCCGGTCGCTGCTCCGGGCCGGGGCCGCGCACACCACCGCCATCGTGGTCGAGGTGGCCGACGTCGACCCGCGCCGCTCCGACGGCGCCGTGGTGGGGTACTACGCCAAGCTGGACCTGGCCCTGCCGAACGGCGGCACGGTGCGGGTCGGCGGCACCTACACCCACAGGGAGCCGAAGCCGGGCGACCGGGTCGAGCTGCTCTGGGCGCCCGGCGCACCGGAGTTGGGCGGTCTGGTGAACGAGGATCAGGATCTGACCCGCTACCTCGACCGGGACTGGGGCCTCGACACCCGGGAGCTGTGGATCGCGCTCGCCGGCCTGCTGATCGTGCTGCTGACCCTGGTCCCGGTCGGGATCGGGGCCACCGAGATGAACGACGGTCTGCACGAGCTCGCCTGGTCCCCGGGCGCCCAGACCGTGCACGCGGCCGGGGTCACCGGCATCCTGCTGGCCGTGCTGCCGTGCCTGACGGGGACGGCCTCAGGCCTGGGGGAGTTGGCGGCGCTCTGGGCGGCCTGTTTCGGCCTGCTGGTCCTGTACCTGGGGCTGGGCATCCGGGCCGTTCTGATCTGACTCCCCGTCGACTCGGACGGCAGTGCGATACTCCCCGGATTCGATGGAGCGCGGGGGCAAGGGTGTTGAGCTGGGGGGACCGTGGCCGGTGAGAGGCTCACCTGGGTGGTGCGGGGCAGTGCTGCGCTCGCGTACGTGCTGGTGGTGGCGGCCTGCCTGTCGGTGTTCGGCATGTTTGGCGGAACGGAACGGCCGCTGACCGGGCCCGTGGTCACGGTGCTCAGTTGGTCCGGCGGGTTCGTGCTGTTCTGCACTTACATCGGGCTGGCGGTCCGGGCCCAGGACTGACGAGGGGTCAGGGCAGGGTGACGGCGCGGACGCAGAGCACGTCCGGCAGGTGGGAGCTGATCAGGCGCCAGCTGTCGCCCGCGTCGGCGGAGCCGTACACCTCGCCGTTGCGGTTGCCGAAGTAGACCCCAGCCGGTTCGCCGTCGTCGGTGCAGAGGGCGTCGCGGAGCACCACGCCGTAGTGGTCCTCGGTCGGCAGGCCGGTGCTCAGCGGCTGCCAGCTGGCACCGGCGTCGGTGGTGCGGAAGATCCGGCAGCGGCGGTCGACCGGGAGCCGGGCGTAGTCCGCGTCGAGCGGGAACAGGTACGCCGTACCGGACTGCCGGGGGTGGGTGGCCAGGCCGAAGCCGAAGGTGGCGGGGAGGTCGGCGCCGATGTCGGTCCAGCGTTCGCCGCCGTCGTCGGTGCGGTAGACGCCGCCGTGGTTCTGCAGGTAGAGCCGGTCGGGGTCGGCCGGGTCGGCGGCGATCTTGTGCACGCACTGGCCGAACTCCGGGTACTCGTCCGGCAGGAAGGAGACCCGGATGCCGGTGTTGGCCGGCCGCCAGTTCTTGCCACCGTCCTCGGTGCGGTAGACGCCGCCGGTGGAGACCGCGACGGTGAGCACGGCCGGGTCGCGCGGGTCGGCCACGATGCTGTGCAGGCCCTGGCCGCCGAATCCGGCCGCCCACTCGGCCCGTTGCGGGTGCGACCAGAGCGCCTCGTCCAGGGCGAAGCTCTCACCGCCGTCGGTGGAGCGGAACAGAGCGGCGGGCTGGGTGCCCGCGTACACCACGCCGGGAGCCTCGGGGCCGGCCGGCTGGAGCTGCCAGACCCGCTCCAGCGAGGTGTCGGTGTGCTCGGGGAAGCGGACCGCCGGGCTGCTCGGCTCCTGCCAGGAGGCGCCGAGGTCGTCGGACCACCAGACGGACGGGCCCCAGTGGCTGCTGTCGGCGCCCACCAGGATGCGGGGGCGGTCGCCGCGCCGGTCGACGGCGACCGAGTAGATCGCGTTCATGGCGAAGTGCGGTCCGGTGAACTCCCAGGTCGTACGGTCCGGGCTGCGGCCCAGGAACAGGCCCTTCTGCGTGCCGACGGCCAACAGCGTCTCGGTCATGGCGCACCACCTGTGAGTGTCGGGCAGGATCCGTCCGTCAGTCTGCTCCGGGCGGCACGGCAGTGCACGGCAGCACGCCGGGCACGGACGGGAATGCGGACGGCACCCTTGGTGGTTTAGGATTCAACAAGACCGAGGGAAGGGTTGCACCGATGGCCACCACGATCGACATCCGCCGAGCGGGCGAGCGGTTCCACACCAGGGCGGGGTGGCTGGAGTCGCACCACTCCTTCTCGTTCTCCCGGCACTGGGACCCGGGCAACACCCACTTCGGTCTGCTGCTGGTGTCCAACGACGACGTGATCGCGCCCGGCACCGGCTTCGACACCCACCCGCACCGGGACATGGAGATCATCACCTGGGTGCTCGACGGCGGTCTGGTCCACCAGGACTCCGAGGGCAACAACGGCGTCATCTACCCCGGCCTGGCCCAGCGGATGAGCGCCGGCGCGGGCATCCTGCACAGCGAGAAGAACGACTCCTGGACGCTCACCGGCGAACCCGAGCACCGCGACCCGGTCCGCCTGATCCAGATGTGGGTGATCCCCGACGCGGCCGGGATCGCCCCCGGTTACGAGCAGCTCGACATCAACGACCAGCTCGGCCAAGGGGGTTGGACCACGCTCGCGTCCGGCATGGCCAAGCACGCCAACCAGCGCGCGATCGGTATCCGGCAGCAGCACGCCGCCCTGCACGTGGCCCGGCTCCGCCCGTCCGAGACGCTCGACACCGTCACCGCCCCGTTCGCCCACCTGTTCGTGGCCCGCGGTGAACTCGCCCTGGAAGGAAGCGGGTTGTTCCACGAGGGCGACGCCGCCCGGATCGGCGCAGCCGAAGGCCAGCGGATCACGGCGGGGCCGGAGGGTGCCGAGGTGCTGCTCTGGGAGATGAACGCGGCCATCGACCTCGCCTGACGGGCGCTACCCGGCCGCCGGTCCGACCTCCGGCGGCTGGGCCGCCCTGCGCCTGGCGGCCCCCGCCGAGGCCGAGACGAGGACGAGGAAGCTGCTGAGTGTGTAGAACAGCGCCGGCGCGGCACTGAAGAGACGGAACTGGCTCCTCAGTGCCGCGTCGTACTCGGACTCGGTGAGTTCGACCGTCCTGCTCTGCTGCGGCTGGGCGGTCTTGTCCCAGTACGTGTAGTGGTAGCCCGTCGCGTCTTCCTGTACGTCCCGGGCCGTTCCGGAAGCGGTGGTAAAACCCAGCACGGCAGCCCCGAGGGCGAGCGCGTAGACGAGTCTCACGGCGGGCGGCAGCAGCAGGATGTACCTGCCGAGTACACCGGCCCCGACTCGGCCCCTCCGCCGGGCGGCGCCTCCGCTGGTGACGACCCGGATCAACGCGGTGATGAAGACCGGGAAAACCAGCACGAACAGGACGCTGACCAGCCACTTCGGTGCGGTGGACCCGCTGGGCGGCCAGGTCGAGGCCATGCAGAGCAGGGCCGCGCCGCCGAGCACCGCCGCCAGCACGAAGTGCACCCGGAGGTCGCCGCGCAGCTCGCCCATGTCGATTCCCCTCCACCGATCGTGTGACCGGGGCACGATAGCCTGCCGGTGGCGTCGGGACGTCAGTGCGACCTTGCCGATGGTGGGCGAGGGCGGATTCGAACCGCCACAGCCGAAGCGGGGGCTTTACAGGCCCTTGGGCTCAACCAGTGCCCAGCTCGCCCTTGGTGGGAAACGCGGAGAGTGCGCGGATCGAACGCGCGCGGGCTCGCACCCGACTACGACTTAGCAAGCCGCTGCCTTACCACTCGGCCAACTCTCCCTGCGCTGCCGGACGAGGATTCGAACCTCGACGCTCCTGATTCAGAGTCAGGCGTGCTGCCAGTTGCACCATCCGGCATGGGGCGGCGTACAGAAAAGCCGCCCTGGGGGTAACTCCCCTGGGCGGCTCGGCCGTTCGGCCGGGAGCTACGCCGCAGGGAGTCCACGACTGGAGGAGCGCTGATACGACTGCGTGCTGGTCATGGTGCGTTCCTCTCTGCGGTGTCCGCTGCTGATGGGTTCACTCTCCATCAGCACCGCCGGGAACGGCAAACGGTTTAACGACCCGTCACGGCGCTCCGGCCGACCAGGTGATCCGGGGCGGCCGGACCGCCGCGCACAGCGGCTGGCCGCAGGCGTCGGTGAGGCCGAGGCGGGCCAGCAGGACGCCGGAGCGGGTGGCGGCGGTGAGGGTGGCCGGGTCGACGCCGTCCAGCATCAGCTTGGCGCGGCGGAACATGGTGAACGCCCCGTCGGTGTCGACGCTGCCCCAGGAGAGGTAGATGAACCGAGCGCCCGGGCCGCCCTGGATCTGCGGGCCGGTCAGGCCGGCCCCCGAGAGCCTGCACTCCAGCGTCCAGCCGGCCGAGGCGGCGTCGCCGGGCTGCGGGTCGAGCAGCCCGGTCGGCTGCCGCCGCTGCTGCACGGCGACGTGGATGCCGGTGTAGCCGGGAAAACCGGGGCCGGCGGGGCAGTTGAGCCCCGGAAGGTCGAAGGCCTCGATCCGGATCTGCACGGCGCTCCCGTCCCGGCTGCTCTGCTGGTGCGCCCCATTATGCGGCGCCCGGCCACCGTCCGGGACCGGGTCGGTACCGGACGGCGGGGCCGCTCTGCGGGAGGGTCAGCGCTCCCCGGTGGTCAGCGCCCGGGAGTCGGGGACCCGCTGGACCGGGGCCCGGACGGCGCGCTTGCCGTTGACGATCCACTCGTAGGCCCACTCGGCGGACATCAGGGCGCCCTCCTGCCAGCCGGGGAGGGCGGAGACCTGGTCGCCGATCACGAAGAAGTTGTCCTGGCCCTGGGGGTAGATCAGCGTCGAGTAGAGCTTCTTGTGCTCCGGCCGCTCCGGGATCCAGTCGGCCCAGGCGCCGAGCTGGTAGGGCACCTTGTGCCAGGCGACCGACATACCGAGCGCGTCGGGCACGATCGCGTTGCTGGCCAGTTCGTCGTGCAGCTTGGTGCCGCCCTCGCGGGCGACGCCGAGCCGCTCCTCGTGCGAGCGGTCACCCAGCGTCTCGGCCTTCGCGTACGAGTTGTAGGCGCCGGTCAGGGTGCCCTTGTCGGTGGGGGAGAAGTAGTCGTTGGAGGGGTACCAGATCTGGGTGATCTCGTGGTTGATCCAGCTGATGCCACCGAAGATCTGGTACCGCTCGGACTCCCAGAAGCGCCGGTTCGCCTGCCAGCCGACCTTGCAGGCGGCGGCGAACGGGGTGTTCTCGACGGCCGAGCGGAAGTCGTCGGTGAAGCCGTGCAGGGCGACCTGCTTGCGCAGCACCGGGATCGGGATGTTGCTCAGGCAGTAGTCGAACCGTTCGACCCGGTCGGCACCGTCCTCCGTCCAGCCGACCTGCACGCCGGTGCCGTCCAACTGGATGCCGTGGACCGGCGCGTTGTACCTGACCGTGCCGGCGGGCAGGGCGGCGGCCGCGTTGCGCCAGGTGCTGTCCATACCGCCGACCGGCTGGAACGACGTGGTGTGCCAGTGCAGTTCGACGTCCTGGTAGAAGCTCTGCTGCCAGAACCCGCTGGCCAGCAGGTCGCTGAGGAGCAGCGGGTCGACCGGCTCCTCCATCTGCATCACGGTCGGGTTCTTCGCGAGGCCGGACCGGGTGGAGCCGAGGTACTCGTGTCCCTTCCCGGTGAGCGCGCCGAACTCGACCAGCAGGCTGGTGAGTTGCTCGCGCTGGGCCGGGCTCAGTGCGTCGATGCCGGGGGTCGCCTCCGGGACGGCCTGGGCCAGCAACTGCGCGAGGTAGCCCCGGGTGTCGTTGGCGATCCGGCGGTTGGGCCTGGGTGCGCCCCGCCAGGCCTGGTCGGTCTGGAAGAGGTTGGCCGTGGTGGTGTGGATGTACGGCTCGAGCGGGACCCTGAGCCTGCGACAGAAATCGATCATCCGCTGGTGGAAGTACGGGATGCGGCCTGCACCGAGGTTGAGGTAGAGGCCCTGGTCGAACCGGCAGGTCTGGGTACGGACCGAGCCGTCCGCCCAGACCTCGCTGATCGTGTCGCCCGGCCGGGCGGCGAGCGTGCGCCCGCCGACCCGGCCCTGCGCCTCCAGCACGGTCACCCGGTAGCCGGCCTCGGTGAACTTGAGCGCGGCCGCCMGGCCGGCGGGGCCGGCCCCGAGGACCGCCACCGTCCGGCCGTTGCCCACCCTCGGGGCCGGGTTCGCCAGCCCGTCGGTGGCGGGAGCGGCGGTGGCCGGGACCGCTCCGGTCATCACCTGCAGCAGGGTGGCCGAGGTGGCGGCGGCCCCGGCCATGCTCAGGAAGGAACGGCGGGAAGTGGCTTCGTCCGGTTGGTGCATCGTGTGCTCCTCCAGGAAAGTCAACTCGGCGTCGAGATCTGACAGTTCCATGGAGTAGCACGCGAACCATCGGGCAGTCCTGCGCATGCGTACTTTTTCCCACCAACGAGCGACCGGTCAGCCGCGGAGGCTCTCCAGCAGCCGGAGCCAGACCTCGCTGATGGTCGGATAAGCGGGAACGGCGTGCCACAGTCGGGCGATCGGGACCTCACCCACCACGGCGACGGTGGCGGAGTGCAGCAGTTCGGCGACAGCGGGGCCGACGAAGGTCGCGCCGACGATCACGTCCCGGTCCAGGTCGACCACCAGGCGGGCCGTCCCCCGGTAGTTGTCGCCGTACAGGGAGGCGCCCGCCACGTTGCCGATCTCCTGGTCGACGGCGCGGACCCGCAGCCCGGCCCGCTCGGCCTCGGCGAGACTCAGTCCGACGGACGCCGCCTCCGGTTCGGTGAAGACCACCTGGGGCGCTCCGGCGGTGTCGGCGGAGGCGGCGTGCGGGCCCCAGCGCGAGGTGTCGACGGCTGTGCCGGCCGCCCGGGCGCCGATCGCGGCACCGGCGATCCGGGCCTGGTACTTGCCCTGATGGGTCAGCAGCGCCCGGTGGTTGACGTCCCCGGCGGCGTACAGCCAGTCGCCCTCGACGGCCCGCACCAGACAGGACTCGTCGACGTCCAGCCAGGACCCGGGTTCGAGACCGAGGGTCTCGAGACCGATGTCGTCGGTACGCGGCACCCGGCCGGTCGCGTACAGCACCTCGTCGGCGACCACCGTGCTGCCGTCCCCGAGGGTGAGCTTCACCTCGCCGCCGTGCCGGGCCAGTTCGGTCACCGAGGTGTTGAGCCGGACGTCCACCCCGGCCTCGGTCAGCCCCGCCGCGACCAGCTCACCGGCGAACGGCTCCATCCGGTCCAACAGCCCGCCGCCCCGTACCAGCAGGGTGACCTGGGAGCCCAACCCCTGCCAGGCGGTGGCCATTTCGACCGCGACCACGCCGCCGCCGACCACCGCCAGCCGTCCCGGCACCTTGGCGGCGCTGGTGGCGTCCCGGCTGGTCCACGGGCGGGCCTCGGTCAGCCCCGGCACGTTGGGCAGCGCGGCCCGGGTCCCGGTGCAGACCGCCACCGCATGACGGGCCGTCAGCAGCCGTTCGCCGTCAACCAGGACGGACCGCTCACCGGCCAGCCGGCCGTGGCCGCGGACCAGGTCGATGCCGGTGGAGCGGAGCCACTCGACCTGGCTGTCGTCGTGCCAGTGCCAGGTGAACTCGTCCCGGCGGGCCAGTACGGCGGCGGCGTCCAACTTCCCGGTGACGGCCTCCCGGGTGCCGGGCAGCGCCCGGGCGTGCGCCAGCGCCAGCCAAGGGCGGAGCAGCGCCTTGCTCGGCATGCAGGCCCAGTACGAGCACTCGCCGCCGATCAGCTGACTCTCCACCAGAACGGTGCTCAGCCCGGCGGCCTTGGCCCGGTCGGCAAGGTTCTCGCCGGTCGGACCGCCGCCGAGGACCACCACGTCGTACTGCTCGGGCTTGGGGCTCATCGCTTTCACACTTTCGCTCGATCGGCCGATACCGGGCCCATCCTGGGCCCGGCGCGGCACGGCCCGCCAGTGCCGGACCCGGCGTGTCGCGGACGGTGCGCGCCCCCCCGGAGGGTGTCCGCTCGAGCTCTGGCATGATTCCGGCCCATGTCCACCCCTGTCGACGCGCCCGGTGCGCGCCACCATGCGAGCCCGGCTGCCTGCCCGGACTGCGCCGCCGTACTGGAAGCCGACGAACGGTTCCCGGTCTGGTGCCCGGTCTGCGAATGGAACCTCCAACCGGCCGAACCCGCCCGGGAGTCGGATCCGAAGAAGCGTCGCCGGGCCGAGCGTGAGAAGCGGCGGACGGAGGCCAGGAAGCGCAGGACCCAGGCCAGGGTCGAGGGACTGTTCGACGCGTTGCTGAACGGCGACCGGGCGGCGGCCGGACGGGACCGGCTGCTCGCGGCGACCCTGGCCGGGCTGGTGCACCTGGTCTCGCTGACCGTGCTGGGCGGTTCGACGGCGCTGCTGCTGTTGGGGACCTGGCCACTGCGCGTGGTCGGGGTCTGCTGCCTGGGGTTCGGCTTCCTGCTCCGGCCCCGGTTCGACCGGATCCGTCCCGACGAGAGCTTCCTGACCCGGGCCGAAGCACCCGCGCTGTACGCCCTGGCGGACCGGGTGGCGGCGGCGGTGGGGACCCGGCCGGTCCACTACATCCGGACCGACGAGAGGTTCAACGCCGCGTTCGGCCGGAGCGGGTTGCGCCGCCGGAGTGTGCTGGTGATCGGGCTGCCGCTCTGGACCGCGCTCACCCCGCCGCAGCAGGTCGCCCTGTTGGGGCACGAGTTCGGGCACGACGTGAACGGTGACAACCGGCGCCGGGCCTGGCTGTACTGGGCGTGGACCGCGCTGGTGGAGTGGCACCTGATCCTCCAGCCGGTCAACTTCATCGCCCAACTGCTGCTGGCGGGACCGAAATGGCTGACCGGTCGGCTGCTGGAACTGATGGACCGGCTGACCACGCGGTCCGGCCAGGCCGCAGAGTACCGGTCCGACGAGCTGGCGGCCCGGGTCACGACGATCGAGACGACCCGGCAGATGCTCGAGACGCTGCTGCTCGGCCCGAGCGCCGAGACGGTGCTGCTTCGCTACCGCAGCCTGCCGAGGCAGCGGAGCGGCCCGAACGCCGGTCGCCCCGAGGCGGACCTGTGGGCCCAGCTCGGCGCACTGGCTGGCAGCCTGACCCCGCTGGAGCAGGAACGGCGGCTTCGGCTGTCGGTCCGGAAAGCCGGCGCGGTGGACACCAGCCACCCGCCGACCCACCTGCGGATCAAGCTGGTCGGCCGTCGCCCGGTCGACTCGCACCCGGTGTCCTTCGGCCCGGCCGAGCAGACCGCGGTGGAGGCCGAGCTGGCACCCGCCCGGGACCGGTTGGTCCGCGAGCTGCTGATGGGCTGACCTGCTGCGGCCGAAAAATCGGAGGCTCGGCGGCGGGCGCCCCGGCTAAGGTACGGCCGTGACCGAACCAAATCAGGATCCGGGAGAACCGGACGTGCGCAGCGCCGGGCGGTACCTCTGGTGGCTGGTGGCCAGTCAGCCGGGACGGACGGTGGCCGGGACGGTGTTCGGCACACTCTGGATGTTGGGGTTGATCCTCCCGTCCTACCTGCTGTCCCGGGCGGTCGACGACGGGCTGAAGGCCGACCGCCCCGGTGCGCTGGTCGGCTGGTCGCTGGCCCTGGTGGTGGCCGGAGGACTGAACGCGCTGGTCGGTGTCGCCCGGCACCGCACCATGACCAAGGTCCGGATGGACGCCACCTTCCGCACCGTCCGGGTGGTGGTCCGGCAGGCCGTCCGGCTCGGCTCGGCGCTGTCCCGGCAGGCGGCCGCCGGTGAACTGGTGACCATCGGCGTCTCCGACGTCCAGCGGATGAGCGCGGCCCTGACCTTCACCGGCCCGGGGGTCGGTGCGGTGATCGCGTACCTGACGGTCGCTTACCTGCTGCTGGAGATCTCCCCGCTGCTGGCGGCGCTGGTGCTGCTCGGTGTCCCGGCGCTCGCGCTGCTGATCGGGCCGCTGCTGGGCCGGCTCCAGGAGACCGAGGCCCGCTACCGCGAGCGGCAGGGCAGGCTGGCCGGCCGGTTCGAGGACCTGGTCGGCGGTCTTCGGGTGCTGCACGGGCTCGGCGGCAAGGAGATGTACGCCGCCCGGTACCGGCAGGACTCGCAGCTGCTGCAGGCGGACGGCTACCGGGTCGGCGCGGTGACCAGCTGGATCCAGTCGATCGGGGCCGGGCTGCCGATCCTGTTCGTGGCCGTGGTCACCTGGGCCGCCGCCCGGCTGGCGGCCCAGGGCACCATCACCATCGGCGAGTTGGTCGCGGTGTTCGGGTACACGGCGGCGCTGAACATCCCGGTCTGGTTCCTGATGGAGGGCGGCCAGGACCTCAGCCGGGGGCTGGTGGCGGCCCGCCGTACGGTGCGGTTCCTCACCCTGACGCCCCGTCGGAGCAGCGCCGGAGCGGACGCCCCGGACGGCCCCGCGCCACTCCTCGACCCCCGTTCCGGGGTCGAGGTGCTGCCCGGCCGGCTCACCGTGCTGGCCTGCGCCCGTCCCGCCGACGCCGTCGCGGTGGTGGACCGGCTGACCCGGTTCGCCGACACCGACTCATCGGCGGACAGCCCCAGTTGGGGAACCGTCCGGCTGGACCAGGTCGAGCTGCCGACGGTGCGCGAGCGGATCCTGATCGCGGACAACGAGGCGGCGCTGTTCGCCGGCCCGCTCCGGGAGCTGCTCGGCGGCCGACAGGACCGGGAGGACAAGGCGCTGCTGGAGGCACTCGAAGCGGCCGCCGCCCTGGACGTGCTGCGCGGGCTGCCCGCCGGGCTCGAGTCGCCGGTCGAGGCCGAGGGCCGCAACCTGTCCGGCGGGCAGCGGCAGCGGCTGCGGCTGGCCCGGGCGCTGCTGGCCGACCCGGAGATCCTGCTCGCCGTCGAGCCGACCTCGGCCGTCGACTCGCACACCGAGGCGGTGATGGCCGCCGGGCTCCGGACCTTCCGGGCGGGCCGGACCACCCTGGTCACCAGCACCTCGCCGCTGCTGCTGGACCGGGCCGACACCGTCGTACACCTGGTCGACGGCCGGGTGGCGGCCACCGGTCCGCACCGCGAACTGCTCCGTGACCACCCCGGCTACCGGGCGCTGGTCACCCGGGAGGAAACACCCACCGAAGCGTCCACCGGGCTGTCCGCCACCGACCTGCCCGCGCCGCGTTCTGCCGAGGAGTCCGTCCGATGAGCACCGCCACCGACCACCAACTCCCGGTCGCCGGCGTACGCGAGGTGCGCCGGGCCGCCCGTGGCCTGCTCCGGCAGGACCGCCGGTCGCTGGGCGGGGTGCTGACGCTCAATGTGCTGGCCGCCGCCACCGGGCTGGCCGGCCCCGCGCTGCTCGGCCGGATCGTCGACCAGGTGGGCAACGGCGGCGGCGTGGCCGCGGTGGACCGGCTCGCGGCGGCCGTGGTGCTCTGCGCGCTGCTGCAACTGCTGTTCACCCGTCAGGCCCGCTATCTCGGGCACCGGATCGGCGAGCGGACCTCCGCCCGGGTCCGGGAACAGTTCGTCGACCGGGCCCTGGACCTGCCGCCGACCGTGGTCGAACAGGCGGGCACCGGCGATCTGACGGCCCGTGGCACCACCGATGTGGCGGCCGTCGGCACCACCCTGCGGGACTCCGTACCGAAGATCTTCATCGCCGGTCTCGAGGTCGCGTTCATTTTCGGCGCGGTCTTCGTGATCAACCCGCTGCTCGGCGCCTGCGGTCTGCTCGGGCTGTCGGGCATCTGGTTCGGCACCCGCTGGTACCTGCGCCGCGCCCGGGCCGCCTACCTGGCGGAGGGCTCGGCCAACTCGGTCGTCGCCGAGGTGCTGGTCGCCACCGCAGCCGGGGCCCGGACGGTGGACGCGCTCGGCCTCCAGCAGCGTCGGATCGCCGCCGCCGAACTGGCGATCGGCACCGCCCGCCGGGCCCGGTTCCGGACGCTGTTCCTGCGCAGTGTGTACTTCCCGGTGATCGACGCCTCCTATCTGGTCCCGGTGGCGATCGTCCTGCTGGTCGGCGGACCGCTGCACGCGCACGGCGTGCTCAGCCTGGGCAGCGTGGTGGCCACCGCGATGTACCTGCGCCGGCTGGCCGACCCGGTGGACGTCGTGCTGATGCAGATCGAGCAACTCCAGAGCAGCGGCGCCTCGTTCGCCCGGGTGGAGGGGATCGCCGGGGCGTCCAGGACCCCGAGCGCCGCCGCGGGCACGCCGGTCGACGACCGGATCGAGGTCACCGGCGTCCGGTACGCCTACGACGGCGGCCCGGACGTGCTGCACGGGGTGGAACTGACGGTCCGTCCGGGGGAGCGGATCGCCGTGGTCGGCCCGTCCGGCTCGGGCAAGACCACCCTGAGCCGGCTGCTGGCCGGCATGGACCGGCCGCGCACCGGCAGCGTGACGGTCGGCGGGGTGCCGGTCGCCGACCTCGACCCGGAGGCGCTGCGCCGCCAGGTCGTCCTGGTCACCCAGGAGCACCACGTCTTCCTCGGCACCCTGCGGGACAACCTGCAGATCGCCGCCCCCGAGGCCGGGGACGGCGAACTGCTGGCCGCGCTGGACGCGGTGGGCTGGGCGCACCCGCTGCCGGACGGCCTGGACACCGAGCTCGGCCCGGCCGGTCACCGGCTCGGCGGCGCCCAGGCCCAGCAACTCGCGCTGGCCCGGGTGGTGTTGGCCGACCCGCACACGCTGATCCTGGACGAGGCCACCGCGCTGCTGGACCCGACCGCGGCCCGGGCCACCGAACGCGCGCTGGCCGCCGTACTGGAGGGCCGGACGGTGATCGCGGTGGCCCACCGGCTGCACACCGCGCACGACGCCGACCGGGTGGCCGTGATGGAGGACGGCCGGCTCAGCGAGGTCGGCAGCCACCACGAACTGGTCGCCGCCGACGGTCCGTACGCGGCGCTGTGGCGGTCCTGGCAGCAGTGACCGTCAGGCCGTTGCGAGTGCGGGCTCGGGCTGAGCGGTCATCAGACGCTGCGGGCGGCGCAGCAGCAGGTAGCCGAAGCCGGTCAGGGTGACCAGTCCGACGCCGAGCAGGGCGGCCCAGACCTGGTACCAGGGGGCACCCGGCGGCACCAGGACGGCGCGCGGCCAGCAGATGTTGACCACCTCGAAGCCGGTCCACAGCACGGCGAGCAGGTTGACCGGGGTGCCCCAGCGGCCGAGCGAGACCGCACCGGCCGGGCGCCAGGTGCCGCGCAGCCTGGCGGTCAGCGCGGCCACACTGAGCAGGAAGAACGGCAGGAAGGTGGCCGCGCTGCCGAAGGTGATCAGGCTGCCGATCGCGGTGGACTCCAGGCCGAGCGGCAGCGCGGCGGCACTGACCAGGGTGGCGGCGACCAGTCCGCCGATCGGGGCCTGACGGCGGTTCACCTTGCGGACCTGGCGGGAGAACGGGAAGACGCCGTCCCGGGCGAGCGAGTACAGACCCCGGGCGGCGCCGCCCTGGGAGGCCATCAGGCAGGCGGTGAAGCTGACCACGACCACCAGCACGAAGGGCTTGGCCGACCAGTCGCCGAAGCCGGTCACCACGGCGGTGGTCACCGGGTCGAGGTCCGCACCGGAGATCACGGCCGCCGGGTCGGGGTGGGCGAGCACCACCGAGACGGCGTTCAGGATCACCACCACGCCGACGCTGAGCAGCGCCCAGCGCATCGCGCGGGGCACCTGGCGGGCGGCGTCCTTGGTCTCCTCGGCGGTGGAGACGCAGGCGTCGAACCCGATGAAGGCCCAGCCGCCGACCGCGATCACGGCGAGCAGCGAGCCGAGCCCGCCGGTGCCGGTGACGGTGGAGGCGTCCAGGCTGTCGGTGAGCAGCGCGAAGCCGTGCTGCCGGAAGAACAGCAGCAGGGCCAGGCCGACCAGCACCGAGGCGATCAGTTCGGCGGCGATCCCGGCCGAGACGAACCAGCGCAGCAGGTTGATGCCGTACGCGTTGACCAGCGTGCAGCAGAGCATGAAGGCGGCGGCCACCAGGACCAGACCGACCGGTGTCGGGGTGGCCCCGACCAGCGCGAAGAGCCAGGGCGCGGCCAGGTAGGCGACCGTGGTGTTGGCGAACATCACCGCGAACTGCCAGAGCCAGCCGCTCATCCAGGCGAAGCCGGGCCCGACCAGCCGCCGCGCCCACTGGTACGCGCCGCCGGCCAGCGGCCACTGCGAGGCCAGCTCGGAGTAGACCGCGACCACCAGCAGCTGGCCGAGCAGGCAGACCGGCAGCGCCCAGATCCAGGCGCCGCCCTGGATGCTCATGCCGACCTGGGCCACCGCGTAGAGGCCGACCACGGGGGAGACCACGGCGAAGCCCATCGAGATGTTGCCGAGCACGCCGAGACTGCGGCGCAGCTCCTGGCGGTAGCCGAGGGCGGCCAGCGCCTCGGCGTCGGAGGAGGGGACGGTTCTCTCGGTCATCTGGGTGCCACCTTGCCGTCATAAAACTAACTTTGTTAGTCGGGGACGGTAGCCGCTGACCGGAGAGTAGGGAAGGGGACGACTGAGACGGATATTTTTTTAGTTGTCACCCAGATCATTGGCCAAGGGGCCTGAGGCCGCCCCGCGCCCCTGGCGCAGGCTGTCCAGGCGATGGCGGTAGCAGCATTCTGGGCTCCCAGGCCGGTCGGACTCGCTGGGCCGTCCGTCGTCGTCCACGACCGGGACGGCGGTGATGTCGAACTCGCGCGACAGGGCCATCTCGCCGACGGTGCGGTGCCTCGACGCGGGTCCTTCTGTCAGGCCGTCAGATCGAGGGTCTCCGCCACCGGCCGGCGGGGGGAGGGCGTCCCGGGCTGTCCGTAGCCGACCCGGATCACCAGCTGCACATGGCCCGGGCCCTCGGACGGGTCGCGCAGCAGTCCGCGGGTGTCGGGCCACTCGACCGCCTGGTGCAGGACGTTGGCCCGCACGCCCCGGACCGTCGCCAGCAGCCAGACCCGCTCCAGCGCCTGCCCTGCGCGCAGCCAGTCCACCGGCAGGTCCCCACGGGTGGTGAGGGTGCACACCTGCGGCAGCGCCTCGAAGCGCTCGGACGGCATCGCCTGGGGGTACCCGGTGAAGCTCCGCATGGGCACCCGGGCCTCATGGTCCAGCGGGCCCAACGCCGCAGCCGGGATGCCGTCGGAGGCGGGCTCCTCCAGGCGCAGCCAGCTACGGGTCTCCGCATGGCGGGCCACATCGGCGGCGATCCGCTCCTCCGCCTCGGCGGTGAGTGCCAGCACCCGGCGTACCCCCGCCTCCTCCAGCGGGGCCAGCGTCACGTCCTCGGCGGCGGCGGCCGCCATCAGCTCCCCGACCACGGCCTCCGGCACGTCGCGGTTGGTGAACGGCCGGCGGCTGGAGTGGCGATGGCTGATCGCCGCGTAGAGCTCGGCTTCGGGCGCGTCCGCCGGTCGCGAGAAGTCGAGTACCGCCGCCAGCTCCGGCGTGGACGGATCCGGCAGCAGTCGTACCGACGCGGCCCTGCCCAGGTGGCCGGCGGCGAGGCGCAGGTTGAACAGCGCGGCGCCCACCGAGATGTACCGGGCCCGGCCGTCCGGGTCCGTGACGGGCACGGCGCGCGAAGCATCGACGTACACCTCCAGACCGCGCGCGTCGGTGGTCGGACGGAAGCGCCAGGGCTGGCTGTTGTGAAGCGAGGGCGCAGCTCCGCCCGCTGCGGCCAGCAGTCGGAACTCGGGAAGGGTCAGCGACGGATCGGTCATGGCGGGCATCTCCTCACCCCCGTTTTTACGGCGTCGCGCTCGTGCGATCTGATCTCACGGTGCACCTCGCGCGGACGGTGGCCGAGAGGCCCAGGGCCCGGTTCGAAGGGCCGTCCGGCCCTGGCCCGGCGAGCTTCCTGAGGCCCGCTCCGGGGGGCCGCTCGGCCCTTCCCCCCGCTGTGGCCCACTTCATACGCTACGAGCAGGACACAGGAACCACCGCTTCACCCGACGCACCCCGGTGGAGGAGCCATGACATTCGCCAGCACACGCCGACCGATCGTGCTCGGCGTCGACGCCCTCGCCCCCGGGTTGCTCGTGATGGCCTGGGCGGCCGACGAGGCCGAACGACGGGATCTGCCGCTCCGGCTGGTCCACGCCGTCCCGCCGATGCTCCGCGACATCGGCGGGGTCGACGAAGCCCGCCGCCACGAGGCCCTCCGGAAGGAAGGCAGTCTGCTGCTCGACAAGGGCGCAGGATTCGCCCGCCGACGGCATCCGGACCTGGCGGTGTCCACCGGCGTCCTGGACGGGTATCCGGGCCAGGCGCTGTGCCGGGAGTCCGAGCGCGCCGAGCTGGTCGTGCTCGGCTCGCGGCGGCTGTCCCGCACGGAGGAGGCGCTCAGCGGCTCCTCCGTGACGGTCCCGGTCAGCGCCCAGGCCCACTGTCCGGTGGCGGTGGTGTGCGACCCCGAGCACGTCACCCAGGACCCGCAGTACCTGGTGGTCGGCGTGGACGGCAGCCCGTCGTCCCGGGCCGCCATCGACTTCGCGTTCGAGACCGCCGCACTGCGGGGCGCTGCCCTGCGAGCCCTGTGGGTGTGGCGGTCCCCGCTCGTCGCCCTCCAGGACGAGCACTTCGGGCTCCAGGAGCGCCGCCGCCTGCTGGGCGAGGCCACGGCCGGCCACGCCGCCGCATACCCCGATGTGCGGCTGACCCACGAGGTCGTGCGCGGCCACCCGGTCGAGGAACTGGCCAAGGCGTCCGAGCACGCCCTCGCCGTCGTGGTCGGTCGTCGTGGCCGTGGCGGGTTCACCGGTATGCGGCTGGGATCCGTCCCGCACGGCCTCCTCCACCACGCCCGCTGCCCGGTCATCACCGTGCCCCGGCCGGACGATCACTGAGCGGCCGCAGCCGACCTGAAACGAAGGGACAGGTACCGACATGACCACGCACACCGGCCCGGCCCGCACCAAGCGGTGGGCCCTTCGCCTCGACCTCTTCGAGGAGGGTGACCTCACCAAGGTGCACGCCGTCCTCGATACCGGAGACAACACCCTGGAGAGTCGCACCACAGCCCAGCGCAGTCCGCACGACGTGCCTGTGCCGGAGATCGGCGACGAGTTCGCCGCCGGGCGTGCCCTGATCGATCTCGGCCACCAGCTCCTGCGCGCGGGGACGACCGATGCGGCCGCGAACGACACACCCCTGCACAACTGACGGCCGGTGAGGTCATCAGGTCCGAGGGCGCCGTAGTTGCCGTAGGTAGGGGTCGAACGCGGTGGCCGGGTGGAGCCGGATCCGGGCGTCCACGCAGACCAGGCCGTCGGGCGAGGCGATCAGCGGGTTGAGGTCGGCCTCGGCGAGCTCGGGGAGGTCGGTGGCCAGCCGGGAGAGTCCGGCGAGCACCCGGCCGACCGCTGCCAGGTCGACCCCTGGGAAGCCGGGGCGGCCCAGCAGCAGTGGTGCGGAGCGCAGTTCGGCGACCATCGTGGTGAGGTCGGCCTCGGTCAGCGGGGCGAGCCGGGCCACCCGGTCGTCGAGCACCTCGGTGGCGGTGCCGCCCAGGCCCAGGACCACCAGCGGGCCGAACACCCGGTCCTGCACGATGCCGGTGAGGAGTTCGAGGCCGGGGGCGGCCATCGGCTGCACCACCACCCCGGCCAGCCGGTCACCGAAGTGCCCGGCGAACTCGCGGTAGGCGGTGCGCACTTGGCCGTCATCGGCCAGGTTGGTGCGGACGGCGCCGCTCGCGCTCTTGTGGACCTGGCCGGGCCAGTACGCCTTGAGTGCGACCTTCCCCTCGTGCCCCGCGCCGCGCAGCGACCGGGCGGCTTCGACGGTGCCGGCTTCGTCGGTGGCCAGGACCGAGGGGGTGAGCGGCAGGCCGTAACAGTTCAGGAGCCGGGCGGTGCGCACCGGGTCGAGCCAGCCGCCGTCCGGCTCGGCCGACAGGAAGCCGTCCACCAGCTCCCGGGCCGCATCCGGGTCGCAGTCGACGGCCCGCGCCTCGACACCGGGCGGCTCGGCCAGCCACCGGGCCCGGTCGCGGGCCTGGGCGAGAGCCCGGGCGGCGGCCATCGGGTCGGCGTAGGAAGGGAGTTGACCCCCGTCCGCGCAGCGACGGTAGCGGATCGGCATCTCCTGGCTGAGCATGACGGCTGCCACCGGGACACGCCGCCGGGCAGGGCCGTCCAGCAGAGCCGGCAGGAGGTCCTGATCCGCCCCGGGCGTGAGGGCGGTGGGTACCAGGCACACCAGCAAGGCGTCCACCGCCTGGCTGCGCGTCAACACCTCGATGCACGCGCGCAGTTCGGCAGGGCTTATGGCGGCGGTGGTGTCCACCGGATTGGCGGTGCCCGCGGCGGGTGACAGCAGGGCGGCCAGTTCGGCGGTGACGTCCGCGGGCAGTGCGGGCACGCTGAGCCCCGCCTCGACGCAGGCGTCGGCGGCGAGGATGCCGATGCCGCCCGCGTTGGAGACCACGGCGACCGCACCTCGGGTGCCCGGCAGGGGCTGGGCGTGCAACAGGGC